>JAOUEG010000325.1 GCA_029858845.1 Chloroflexota bacterium
CCCACGAACCGGTCCGATCGGGCGAGCATCCACATGACGGCGCGCGCGGACGCGGCGCTCGGGTATCATGGCCGCCGTCCGGCCCCGGGGGCGATCCGGACGTGACCTTCAGACAAGGTGGCGCGCCTCGTCCGGGTGCGTCTCCACAACCTATCCGCTGAGGATCTGCATGGCGAGTTCCCCGAGGACCGGCCGTTCGTCCACCGCGATATTCGCGGTTGGCATCGGGGCCGTGCTGCTCATCGGCGCCGCGGCCGTGGTGCTCCTGAGTGGCGGCGACCCGCTGGGTATGAGCCAGCGCATCGTCGACAGCCTCTATCCGCCGGAGGCCGTGACCGAGCAGGGAGCGCGGATCCGCGAGCTGTACACGATCGTGTTCCTGATCGCCGTGGTCATCTTCTTCGTGGTCGAGGGATTGATCATCTGGACGGTCCTGCGCTATCGCCGGCGACCCGGCGATGACACGCTGCCGGCCCAGACGCACGGTAACAACATCGCCGAGGTCGTCTGGACCGTCGTGCCGACGCTCATCGTCGCCTTCCTCTTCGTCGTCTCGTGGCAAACCCTCAACACCGTCGAGGCGGTCTCGGCGAACCCGGAGACGCGGATCCGCGCCGTCGCCGGTCAGTTCCAGTGGACCTTCGACTACCTGGACGAGACCGGCGACAACGTCCTCTACACACAGCTGCTCCCGACCGGCGAGGACGGCGGCATGGCCGTCCCGGCCGGACGCACGGTGCTGCTGAGCCTCGAGAGCCCGGACGTCATCCACGCCTTCTACGTGCCCCAGTTCCTGTTCAAGCGCGATGTCGTGCCGGGGCGGATCAACACGTTCGAGTTCACGGTCAACGCGAAGGATGCGGGGCAGACGTTCAGCGGCCAGTGCGCCGAGCTGTGCGGCGCGGGCCACCGCGTGATGCTGTTCGACGTCCATGCGCTGGCCCCTGCCGAGTTCGATTCCTGGCTCGCGGCCAGGATCGAGGAGGCAAACGCCACGCCGCCGCCCACTCCGAGCGCCGAGCCCGGCGCGTCCGGTGAACCGGCTCCATCCGGCGATACCGGCCAGGGCCCGACCCTCCAGGTGAGCGCCCTGAACATCGCCTTCGAACAGAGCGAGCTCGGTGCCCCGGCCGACACGCCATTCAAGATCGAGTTCGAGAACAAGGATGCGAGCGTCCCGCACAACGTCGAGATCAAGGACGCGGGTGGCGCCAGCGTGTTCAAGGGCGAGATCTTCAACGGCGTCGAAACGCGAACCTACGACGTCCCGGCGCTCCCGGCCGGGACCTACACCTTCACGTGCACGGTCCACCCGAACATGACCGGCACCCTCACGGTGAACTGAGGAGCATCCCGTGGCGACCACCGCGCTTCACCCGGCCGCCCCCACGTACCGGAGCACGCTGTACGACTGGGTGACCACGACCGATCACAAGAAGATCGGGATCATGTACGTGATCAACTCGTTCCTGTTCTTCTTCCTGGGCGGACTGCTCGCCCTCGGCGTGCGCGTGGAGCTGGCGCAACCCGGACTCCAGATCGTGACGGACCAGACCTACAACGAGGTCTTCACGATGCACGCCACGTTCATGATCTTCCTGTTCGTGATCCCGATGCTGGCGGGCTTCGGGAACTACATCGTGCCGCTCCAGATCGGCGCCCCGGACATGGCGTTCCCACGGATCAACGCCCTGTCGCTGTGGATGCTGCCGCTGGCCGGCGCGCTACTCATCCTGAGCTTCTTCACCGGCGGCTCGGCAGCAGCGGGATGGACCAGCTACAGCCCATTGGCCCAGGACCGGCCGCTCGGCGCGGTCGGGCCCGGGCAGGACCTGTGGATCGTCGCCCTCACCCTGATCGGCACCAGCTCGATCCTGGGGGCCGTCAACTTCCTGGCGACGATCTTCAAGATGCGCGCTCCCGGGATGACCCTGTTCCGGATGCCGATCATGGTCTGGACCGTCCTGGTGACGTCCGTGCTCGTGCTCATGGCCACGCCGGTGATCACGAGCGCCTTGATCATGCTGTTCATCGACCGCAACTACGGCGGCAGCTTCTTCGATCCGGCCAATGGCGGTGACCCGATCCTGTACCAGAACGTGTTCTGGTTCTACTCGCACCCGGCCGTCTACGTGATGATCCTGCCGGCGATGGGCATGATCAGCGAGATCCTCCCTGTCTTCTCTCGCAAGCCCCTGTTCGGCTACAAGGCGTTCGTGTTCGCGACCGCCGGTATCGGGGCGCTCGGCTTCTCCGTGTGGGCGCACCACATGTTCACGACCGGCGCGGTCTACCTGCCGTTCTTCAGCCTGATGACGTTCCTGATCGCGGTGCCGACCGGCGTGAAGATGTTCAACTGGATCTTCACCATGTGGCGCGGCCAGCTGACCTTCTCGACGCCGCTGCTGTACGCGGTGGGCTTCCTCAGCATGTTCCTGATCGGCGGGATCAATGGCGCGTTCAGCGCGTCCGTCCCGGTGGACTTCGCGATCCACGACACGTACTGGGTCGTGGCGCACATCCATTACGTCCTGTTCGGCGGCTCGGTCTTCGGGATCATGGCCGGCCTGTTCTACTGGTTCCCGAAGATGACCGGCCGGATGATGAACGAGACCCTCGGCAAGGTGCAGTTCGTGCTCATGTTCATCGGGTTCAACCTGACGTTCTTCCCGATGCACGAGCTGGGCCTGGCGGGGATGCCCCGGCGCATCGCCGACTACTCGTCGACGGCCGGCTGGAACGACCTGAACCTGGCCGCGACGGTCGGCGGGTTCCTGATCGCGTTCAGCATGCTCCCACTCCTGTGGAACATCTTCATCTCGCTCCGAAGCGGGACGCCGGCGGGCGACGACCCATGGGAGGCCAACACCCTCGAGTGGGCGACGAGTTCGCCGCCGCCGCCGTACAACTTCGACCGACTACCCGAGATCCGTTCGGAGCGTCCACTGTTCGATGCCCGTCATGGCCAGCAGGCCGACCACTAGGAGCCGTTGACGATGGCATCTGACACGCACGCCCTGGCCACG
>JAOUEG010000327.1 GCA_029858845.1 Chloroflexota bacterium
GCGGCTCGTAGACATCGCCGGGGATACGCCCCAGGTCGTGGTCCTGGTCGGGGAACCGGTAGCGCCAGGTTTGCCTGCCCCGGACGGGCTCGTCCAAGGCGGCGACCGGCTCGAGCAGTCCGATCGCGTCGTCGTCGTCGACCAGTTGCTCGGGGGTGAGGTCCAGGCGTCGGTGGAATTCCCACCACATCGCCTTGTCCTCGCGCCGGTGCCAACCGAGCAGCTGGGCGAGCAGCCAGCGTGCGTGCTCCGCCGGCGTCCGATCGACGGCATCGACCGGCACGCCTGCGACCAGCCGGGCTACAAGCGCCGCCACCCGCTCCTCGGTCTCGGTGACGTCCGGAGGCAGGGCGTCCTCACGGTCCGCCGGCCTGGGAACGCGCAGGCCAGTGAGATCGGCCAGTTCCACCCGTAGCCCCTCGAGCCAGTCACGGAGTCGCTGGTTGCTGACCACGTCGTCGCGGTTGTAGTGCTCGATGCGATCGAGGTGGGCTGCGGCAGGACGCTCGCCGGCGCCGAGCTCAAGCCATTGCTCGAAGGCGACGATGCTCGAGCCGGCGTCGCGCAGGTCGATCTCACGCTCGAAACCGTAGAACGCCTCCATCTTCTTGATCGAGTAGCTCTCCACCGAGGCGCGCAGCGACTGCCGCACTGCACGCAGCAGGTCCACCAGCGTTCCGGCGCGCAGGAGTCGATCGACCGCCGCCTCCCTGGTGCCGTACCGACCCATCAGGCGCTTGAGGGCCGTCGGCTCGTACGGTGCGTAGTGGTAGATGTGCATGGTCGGGTCGGCCTCGAGCCGGGCGATGAAGAAGTCCATCAGCGCCTCGAAGGCCCGCTGCTCGCCGGCGAGGGTGAATTCACCGGCTGCGTCACGCGACCAGAAGGTGCGGAACGTCCCGTCCGACTCGAGCACGCCGAACAGGTAATCTAGGCCGTCATCGAGCGCATACGGATCGCCCTCGATGTCGAAGAAGAGGTCGCCGGCAGACGGGGGCGGCAGGGACGCCAGCCCGCGCTCCGGATCGACCGCGCCGGCAGGCTCCGGCAGCAGCAGCTCGTACAGGGGACGGCCGCTGCGACGACCCTCGAGTTGGATGCGAGCCTGCTCGTGGGTGCGCATCAGGGCAGGCGTGCTGGTCCCCTCGAGTGTCGGTATCAGCGGCAGGCGCACCGTCCCGAAGCTTTCGAGCGTCCCGATCCCGCGCTCCTCCAGCGCCCGGCGCTGGCGTGCCGGCATCCCGGCGACCAGGCTCAGGTGGTCGTCTCGCCGGCGGCGGGTCGAGCATTCGGCCGCCCAGCGGCACACGTCGCAGTGCTCCACCGGCTCGGGGTAGGTCCCTGGGGGCGGATAGGCCGGCGCCGTCGCGTCGGCAACCGTGGCCAGGAATCGGTCCCGGGCGCTCCGGTAGTAGGCCATGAAATCGTCCACGCGCAGTCGTTCCACGGTCCGGGAGCTGCCTCCGAGCGCCACGTGGAGCCACTCGGGCCGAACGCCCTGCAGGCGCTCGAGCTGATCCACATAGGAGCAGATCTGCAGGATGGCACTGGCCTTGACATGGCGAGCCAGTTTCGTGTCCGCGACCTCGTAGTGGTATGGACCGAAGGCAGATGGCCGGTCGGGATCGTCCACGCGCAGGAGGAAGTCCGCATGGCCGCGCCACGTGCCGTCGAAGAACGTCGCCTGGTAGATGACGTCCGCTCCGCCCCTCATCGCCGACACGGTCTCGACCGCGGCCGCGCGGAGTCGGTCGCCCTGGTCCTCGACCGACCCGTCCATCTCGATGGTCACCGCCGAGCGACCGTCGGCCTCGAGTTCGGCGAGGTAGCGGCGCTCATGTTCGAGGCCACGACGCCGGATGATGTCGAGCTCGGGGTCGTCGCGCATCGGACGATGGACCAGGCCCGCCATGGCCGCGCGCTCCAGCTGGGTCAGGTGCTCGCAGGCGAGGTAGGCGACGAGGTCCGTGGCGGCGTAGACGGGCCGGCCGTCGATCGTCTGCACCGGCCCACCATAGCCGTACGGCGCGACAGCTTGTGCGTCACGATCCGCGCTACGCTGGAGCCATGAGTCCGGAGCATCGCAGACCGGACGGGACCCGCCAGGTCGGCCCGTCCTGGGAGAGCCTGGTGGAGCGCCAGATCCGTGAAGCCATGGAGGAAGGTGCCTTCGACGACCTGCCCCACCACGGCGACCGGCTCCCACTCGAGGACGACGCTGCCGCCGGCGAGTGGGCACTCGCCCACCGGATGCTCAGGAATGCCGGCGCGGCGCCCCCCTGGGTCGAGGCGGACAAGGAGGCGCGGACCCTCCTGGCCGAGCTGGATCGCGTCGTCGGCCGAGCCGCCGCGGCGGATGCCGTGGCGAAGCCGAGACTGCGACGCAGGGCTGCGGACCTCGTCCGCGCCGCCAATCTCGCGGTCGAGCGCCTCAATGCGGAGGCACCGACCGATCGCCAGCATCGCCGGCTGGTCGAGATGGCGGAGATCCTGGCTCGGATCGACGGCGAGTCCGCCGGGCCCGCCGGCGACCGATAGCCTCCAACCAGCGCGCCGCCCCCGGAGCGGCGGGATCGCGCCACGTTCGCTACTCGAAGAGGGTGGTGACCGCCTCCTCGAACATCGCCGTGTGCGCATCCACATCGGCTGCTGTCGTCACCGGCGACATGAGGGCCATGTTGTGGAACGGAGTCATCAGCTGGCGACGGTTCATCGCGAACAGGTGGAGATACCGTTCCAACTCGAAATCTGCCCCAGCCGCCAGGTCGCGACCGGTCCGTGGCGGCGTCGGCACGAAGTGGTACTCCGCCCGGGCGCCGAGACGCGTGACATGCCACGGCACGTCATGCGCCCGCAGGACGCCATCGACGCCGGCTGCCCATCGCTCGCCGAGCGGCAACATGGTCTCGTACGCGTCGTCCGTGAGCACCTCACCGAGGGTCGCCCGCACGGCCGTCAGCCCCAGGGCGTAGCCGGCCAGCGTGCCGCCGATCCCGCCGACATCCGATTCC
>JAOUEG010000326.1 GCA_029858845.1 Chloroflexota bacterium
ACGGCGCCCCCGATCACCAGCACGACCGTCGTCAGGAGGACGATCTTGGTTTCGAGCGCCAGCCGGCTCCATCTGCGCTTGCCGAGCGCGTCGCCGACGATCGCGTAGCCGAGTCCGCCGAGCACGATCAGGGTGCCGACCGGCGCCAGGATCCAAGGGTCGTCGGCATATCCGGTCAGACTTCGGAAGCCACCGATCAAGTCGAACCCGGCGTTGTTGAACGCCGACACGGCATGGAACACCCCCCACCAGACTGCCTGGCCGGGCGGCGACCCGTCCGCTGCGAAGGCCGCGCCAAGGACGACCGCACCGACCAACTCCGCGACGATCGTGAAGGCCGCGATCCGTTTGACCAGCGTGGTGACGCTGCCGAGCTCCAGGACGCCGGTGGAAGCCTGGACCAGGACCCGGTCGCGCAGGCCCGTCCGGCGGCCGAGGAGCAGGAAGAACAGCAGCGTGGAGCCGGTCATGAACCCGAACCCACCGACCTGGATCAGCCCCAGGATGACCACGTGGCCGAACGGGCTCCAGTGGGTGCCGGTGTCCAGGACGACGAGACCGGTCACGCAGACCGCGGAGGTCGCCGTGAACAGGGCGTCCAGCGGGCGCGTCCATGACCCGTCCGCGCTTGCGAACGGGAGGCTGAGCAGGATCGTGCCGAGAGCGATGACGACCGCGAACCCGACGATCAGGATGACCGCCGGAGGCCGCGGACGGCGGACCCGGCGCGACGGGGCGACCGTGTACTCGCGCGGCTGCACGAGTTCGACACGGATCCGCCGATCCCCTGGACGACGCCCTCGGAGCGTCACGAATCGTCAGGCCGGGGCCCGAGCTCGATCGGGTTGGACACAGCCTGAGTCTAGCCAGCGCGGCGCCGCGGTTCGACCCGCATCGCGCGCTGGCCTTGGACGACGCTCGATCAGACCTCCTTGAACTCGCCCTCCACGGTCTCCTCGCCCTCGGGGGCGGCAGAGCCGTCGGAGCCGTCGGAGCCGTCGGAGCCGGTGGCGCCGCCGGCCCGCTCGAACCCGTCGGTCGGCGGCTCCTCGCCGGTGGCATCGCCGGCGCCCGCGCTCGCTGCCTGGTAGGCGGCTGTCGAGACCCGCTGGAGGATCTCGGCCAGGGACGACATCCCGGATCGGATGGGTTCGATCTCCGAGCCCTTGAGCGCCTCGCGGAGCGAGGCCACCGAGTTCTCGACCTCGAGCTTGTCCTCGGACGAGACCTTGTCGCCCAGGTCGGTGATCGCGCGCTCGGCCTGGAAGCTCAGGGCTTCGGCCTGGTTCCGGGTCTCGACCTCCTCGCGTCGCTGACGATCCTCCTCGGCGTGCTCCTGTGCATCCCGCACCATCTGGTCCACGGCGCTCTTGTCCAGCATGGAAGACGCCGTGATCCGGACCTGCTGCTCCTTGCTGGTGGCGCGGTCCTTGGCCTTGACGTCCAGGATGCCGTTGGCGTCGATGTCGAAGGTGACCTCGATCTGCGGGACTCCGCGCGGTGCGGGCGGGATGCCGTCCAGGATGAAGCGCCCCAGCGTCTTGTTGTCCGCCGCGAAGTCGCGCTCGCCCTGGAGCACGTGGATCTCGACCTGCGACTGGGAATCGCTCGCGGTCGAGAAGACCTGCGACTTGGATGTCGGGATCGTCGTGTTGCGATCGATGAGCTTGGTCATGACCCCGCCGAGCGTCTCGATGCCGAGGGACAACGGCGTCACGTCCAGCAGCAGGACGTCCTTGACGTCACCGGCGAGGACCCCGGCCTGGATCGCCGCGCCGATGGCAACGACCTCGTCAGGGTTGACTCCCTTATGTGGCTCCTTGCCGCCGAACATCGCCTTGACGGCGTCGAGCACCGCCGGCATCCGGGTCATGCCGCCGACGAGGATCACCTCGTCGATGTCCGCCGGCTTCAGGCCGGCGTCCTTGAGCGCCGCCTTGACCGGACCCTCGGTCTTCTTGACGAGATCCGCCACGAGGTCTTCCAGCTTGGCCCGGGTCAGCGTCACGACGAGGTGCTTCGGTCCGGTCGCATCCGCCGTGATGTACGGCAGGTTGATCTCCGTGCTGGCCGTGGACGACAGCTCGATCTTGGCTTTCTCGGCCGCTTCCTTGAGCCGCTGGAGGGCCTGCTGGTCCTTGGCGAGGTCGATGCCCTGGTCCTTCTTGAACTCGGCCAGCAGCCAGTCGATCACTCGTTGGTCGAAGTCGTCACCGCCCAGGTGCGTGTCGCCGTTCGTCGCCTTGACCTCGAAGACGCCCTCGCCCAGCTCCAGGATGGAGATGTCGAAGGTGCCGCCCCCGAGGTCGTAGACCGCGATCTTCTCGTCATGCTTCTTGTCCAGGCCGTAGGCGAGAGCCGATGCGGTCGGCTCGTTGATGATTCGCTTGACCTCGAGGCCGGCGATCCGGCCGGCGTCCTTGGTCGCCTGGCGCTGCGTGTCGTCGAAGTAGGCCGGGACGGTGATGACCGCCTCGGTGATCTTCTCGCCGAGATACGCCTCGGCGTCCGTCTTGAGCTTCTGCAGGATCATCGCGCTGATCTCGGGCGGCGTGTACATCTTGCCGTCGGCGAGCTTGACCGCGATGCCATCCGACTTCGCGTCCTTCTCGACCGTGTAGGGAACGAGTTCGCGCGAGCGCTTGACCTCCGGATCGTCATTGCGGCGTCCCATGAAGCGCTTGATGGAGAAGACGGTGTTCCCCGGGTTCGTGACCGCCTGGCGCTTGGCCAGCTGGCCGACCAGTCGCTCGCCGGTCTTCGTGAAGGCGACGACCGAGGGCACGGTCCGACCCCCTTCCGCCGACGCGATGACGGTCGGCTCGCCGCCCTCCATGACGGCCACGACCGAGTTGGTCGTGCCGAGGTCGATTCCGATGATCTTGCCCATGGTCCTAGCGTGCTCCTGTTCTCTGGTGGTCAGTTCGGAAGGGTTTCGTTGGCGTCGGGGTCAGGCCCGGGATCGCCGCTGGCGGCGACGACGACGAGCGCCGGCCGCAGGACCCGATCCC
>JAOUEG010000328.1 GCA_029858845.1 Chloroflexota bacterium
GATCGAGGCGCGCAGCGAGAACTTCTTCTCGATCTCGGGGGCCACGAGACCCTTCGCCCCCTTCTCGACGAGGAAGCCACGGATCCCGTCCTCGGACTTCGCCCAGATCACGAAGAGATCCGCGATGGGCGAGTTGGTGATCCACATCTTCGCGCCGTTGAGCACCCAGTCGCGACCCCGTCGCTTCGCGTGGGTCTTCATGTTGGCGGGATCCGATCCGCCGTGCGGTTCGGTCAGCCCGAAGCACCCGATCAGCTCACCCGTCGCCATGCGCGGCAGGTACTGCTGCTTCTGCTCCTCGCTGCCGTAGGCGTGGATCGGGTACATGCACAGGCTCGACTGCACGGAGACGAAGCTGCGCAGGCCCGAGTCGCCACGCTCGAGTTCCTGGCAGATGAGCCCGTAGCTGACCGCGTTCATGCCGGCGCAGCCGTAGCCCTCGAGCGAGCTGCCGAGGAGCCCGAGCCCGGCGAGTTCGCCGACCAGCTCGCGCGGGAACGTGTGGTCCTCGAAGTGCCGCTGGATGACCGGCAGGACCTTCTCGTCGACCATGCGGCCGACGGAGTCCTGCACCATCCGCTCTTCCTCCGAGAGCAGGCCGCGGACGTCGTAGAGATCGAGGGGGTCCAGGGCACGGGCGGAGGACTTCTTCGTCGGCAGGTCGGCAGGTGAGGTGGCCAAGGCGCGCTCCCGGTTGGATGGGTGGGCAGTGCGCTATTGTCGGGGAAAGCGGACCGCCCCCGCAAAGCGGGCTGCGGGCGAACCCGGGGAAGCGCCCTCTGCGAACCTGACCCGAACATGCGCTGTGCCTACCATTCCGGCTATTTCGTGCCGCTGCCGCCGTCGCACCCCTTCCCGATGGCGAAGTACCCGCTGCTGCACGAACGCCTGCTCCGCGCGGGCGTCCTGCGGCAGCACGACCTGCTCGAGCCCGGCGAAGCCGCGCTCGAGGATCTCGCCCTGGTTCATTCGCGGGACTATCTCGAGTGCCTCGCGTCGGGAACCCTGGCCCCGGCCGACGTGCGCAGGATCGGCGTGCCCTGGTCGCCGGCGCTGTGGCGCCGCTCGCGCCTCGCGGTGCAGGGCACGATGGAGGCCACGCGGGCGGCCCTCGCCGACGGGATCGCGGGAAATCTGGCCGGCGGCACTCACCATGCCTTTGCGGGGCATGGGGAGGGGTTCTGCGTCCTGAACGACGTCGCCGTCGCGATCCGGACCCTGCAGCGGGACGGGGCGGCCCGCCGGGCGCTCGTGGTCGACCTCGATGTCCACCAGGGGAACGGCACGGCCGCGATCTTCGAGGACGACGCCGACGTCTTCACGTTCTCGATGCACGGCGAGCGCAACTACCCGACGCGCAAGATGCGCTCGACGCTGGACATCGGGCTGCCGGACGGCATCGGCGATGACGAATACCTCGACCGGCTGGACGTGCATCTCGCCGACATCCTGGGACGGTTCGTGCCCGACGTGGTCTTCTATCTGGCGGGCGTGGACCCGGCGTCCGGCGATCGCTATGGGCGGCTGGCCCTCACGGACGGAGGCATCCGTCGGCGGGAGCGCTGCGTGCTGGAGACCTGCCGCGCACGCGGGCTGCCACTCGTGATCACGATCGCGGGCGGCTATGCCCCCACGCCGGCCCGCACCGCGGAACTGCACGCGATCGTATTCGAGGAGGCCGTCGGCCTGTCCGCGTAGGGACCGGGAGACCGGTACTCTCGGCCATTGCCTGCACGATCATCCCGGGCGATCATTCCCCGGGGGTATGTTCAACCGACGGCCGGACGCAGCTGCGCCGGACCGACCAGGAGTGATGGAGCAATGATGCGCACCAAGACCGCCCTGTTGATTGCGATTGCAGCCTCGATTTCGCTCGCCGGCTGCGCCGCCATGGAGGATTTCGCCACCAATCCTGACAAGGAAAAGACCCGCACGGGGACGGGTTACGGCGCCGCGGCTGGTGCGGTCGTCGGCTTGCTGACGGCCGGCAACAACCCGTTCAAGTCCGCCATGATCGGCGCTGCCGCGGGCGCGCTGGTTGGTGGAGCCGCGGGGAACTACATGGACAAGCAGGAAGCGAAGCTTCGCCAGCAGATGGCCGGCACGGGCGTCGACGTGGTGCGCAAGGGCGACAACATCACGCTCGACATGCCCGGCAACCTGACCTTCGGATTCGACAGCGCCGATGTCAACGCCACGTTCTACCCGGTGTTGAACAAGGTCGCGCAGACGCTGCGTGAGTACGACAAGACGGTCATCGAGGTGGCCGGCCATACGGACAGCACCGGCTCAGACAGCTACAACCAGACCTTGTCCGAGCGCCGGGCGAGCAACGTCGCCGCCTACCTGTCGGGTCAGGGCGTACCGGGGGCGCGCATGGTGACGGTGGGCGCCGGCGAGGCGCACCCAGTGGCCTCGAACGATACCGAGGAAGGGCGCGCCCAGAATCGGCGCGTCGAGATCACGATCGTTCCGGTCACCGAAGAGAGTGTGCAGAAGGCCAAGGGCTGAGGCAGCGCGCCGGGCGCTCGGCGAGGATGAGAGTAACCCCTCCAGCGCGGCGGGGGAGGTTACTCGCCGGGTCGCTGGTCAGGCGCCTTCGGCAACGACGAGCTTGCGGAGCTTCTTGATCGCGTTCGCCTCGATCTGGCGGATGCGTTCCGCGGACACGCCGTATTCTTCGGCCAGCTCGTGCAGCGTGGCCTTGTTCTCTCCCATCCAGCGGGCACGAAGCACCGCCTGGCTGCGCGCGTCGAGCTGCGCCATGGCCTGCGCGACCTTCTCCGTCACGTCGTCGTCCCACTCCGCGCGCTCGACGGCGACGGCCGGATCGGAGTCGGGCGCCGGCAGGTAGGACGACGGGGAGTAGGTTTCGTCATCGTCGGTGACGTCCGGGGCCGGGTCGTACGAGAGATCGCGGGACGCTAGACGGCGCTCCATCTCCGTCACCTCGTCGGTGCTGACGCCGAGGTCACGCGCGACGGCCTGGGTCTCCTCTGCCGTCAGCCA
>JAOUEG010000329.1 GCA_029858845.1 Chloroflexota bacterium
GCGCCCGTCCGGGAACCACGCCAGGAGCAGGATCGCGCCGAGCAGGAGGGCGGCGGCCATCAGGATCCCGACGGTGGCGCCCGCCGCCTCTCGAGCGATCGTCACCCAGCTCGGTACCACGGACTGAACAGAGCCCGGCGTAGCCAGAGCCGCGAGGGTGGCCCCAAGGATCGCCGCCATGGCGAAGGCAAGTCCGATCGCGATCGCGAGCCGGCCGAGCCCGTGACCGGGGCGATTCCACAGGATCATGACCCCGACCGCTGTATAGACGACCACTCCGTAGATGAACAGGAGTGGGGTCGATCCCGTCAGCTCGTTGGAGCCGGCCCCGATCACGCCCGCAGCGAGTCCGATCAACGCCACGAGGGCCGCAGCGACCAACCCGATCTGGCGTCGGTCGAGGCGGCGTGTCGTGTGCGCCGGGTGCGCCGGGTGCGCCGGGTGCTGCATGATCCGCATCCTCCTCCGTCCGCGTCACCGGAACGTTACGGGATGCGCGAAGGAATCTGTACCGTTACGCCGTGATCCAGACCCCTCTCGCCGGTCCGCGCCTCGACATCCAGCTGATGGGGCCGCCCCTGGTCCTCCTGGACGGGGTGCCGCTCGTCGTCGATACCCGCAAGGCGGTGGCGATCCTGGCGCTCCTCGGTGCTGAGGGTCGGGCGTTCGCGCGAGACGAGCTCGCGGCCCTGCTGTGGCCGGAATCGGACGACCTGGCGGCGCGCGGGGCGCTGCGGCGGACGTTGTCGACGGTGCGCTCGGCCATCGGCGACGGCCCCGTGGTCATCGACCGAACCCGGGTGGACCTGGATCGAACGCGCGTCCGAGTCGACCTGGCGCAGATCGAATCTGCCGCCGGGTCCGACGACCGCTCGACACTCGCGGCGGCGGCGGCGCTGGCCCGCGGGGACTTCATGGCCGGCTTCAGTCTGCGCGACAGCCTGGAGTTCGACGACTGGCGCGCCACCCGCGCCGTGGCCGCCGAGCGCGCCGTCCTGGCCGTCCTCGACCGGCTCGCCACCGTCGCCGAGCGGGAAGGGGACCTGCCGGCCGCCATCGACGCTGCGTCGCGCCGCCTGGACCTGGATCCCCTCGACGAAGGCGGCCACGTGCGGCTGATGGATCTCCTCGAGGCGGCCGGGGACCGGTCGGGCGCGCTCCGCCAGTATCGGGCCTGCGTCGCCACCCTCGAGCGCGAGCTCGGGGTAGCCCCGCTGGCGTCCACGACCGCCCGGTACGACGCCATCCGTGATCGCGATGACCAGGGGCCGCGGGGGCCGTCAGCGTCGGGGCGCTCGCCGGCGCCCGCTTCATCGCCAGAGAGGCCGGACGTGCCTGGAAGGCCCGCGGCGACTCGGGGCCCGCTGGTCGGTCGCGATGCCAGCCTTGACACCCTTCGCGGCGCCTACCGCTCGGTGACCAGGGATCACGGTCGGCTGGCAGCCGTCGTCGGCGAGGCGGGCATCGGCAAGACCAGGCTGGGTGAGGAGCTGGCCGCGACGGTGCGCGACGCCGGCGGGGTCGTGCTGGCCACCACGGCGTATCCGGCGGAGCGCGAGATCGCCTACGGTCCGATCGTGGACCTCCTGCGCGCGGGCCTGGCATCCGCCGACGCGAAGGGCGCCCTGCAGCGACTGGCCCCGGCCGTACGAGGTGAGCTGGCGCGCCTGCTGCCCGCGATCGACCAGGGCTCGGTGACCAGTCCGACGGCCGGCGGCCCGGGTGCCCACGCGAGGCTCGTCGCCGCCATCGCCGATGGGTTGACCGAGCTGCTCGGCGGGACGAACCCGGGTCTTCTGTGGATCGATGACATCCAGTGGCTGGATGCCTCGACCCGGGAGGCGCTCGAGTTCCTGCTCCGGCGGCTGGTCGATCGCCCGTTCATCGTCCTGCTCGCATGGCGCTCGAGCGACCTCGACGTCGCCGGTCGGATGTTCGTGGATCGCGTGACCGCCGATCCGGCGGCCGTGACCGTCCAGCTCGAGCGGCTCGGGCGCCAGGATGTCGCCGCGCTGGTCGCGGCCACGGACCGGACTGCCGCTGCGGATTCCGATGCGATCGATCGCCTGATGGCCGCATCGGAGGGGCTGCCGCTCTACGTCGTGGAGGCCCTCGCGGTCGACGGTGGCGGGTTGGCGGGAGCACTGCCGAGCGGCGTGCGAACCGTGCTCCAGGGACGGCTCGGATCGGTCGGTGAGACCGCCAGCCAGGTCCTGGCGGCGGGGTCGGTCATCGGGCGCTCCTTCGACCTGGCGACGCTGCGCCATGCCAGCGGGCGAAGCGAGGATGAGACGGTCGACGCGATCGACGAGTGCCTGCGGCACGGTCTGATCCATGAGGCATCGGCGGGGTTCGATTTCGTCCATGGCGCCCTGCGAGACCTGGCATACGAGGCGATGAGCCTGACCAGGCGACGGCTGCTCCACAGGCGCGTCGCCGAGGCGATGCGGCTCGATCTGTCCGGCAGCGGACGGGACGACCTCGCCCGCCTGGTGCTCATCGCATCCCACGAGCGGGCCGCCGGCCGTGATGCCGAGGCCGCCGAGGCCTATCGGCAGGCGGGCCACCGGGCCGCCGCCGTGTTCGCCAACGGCGATGCCATCGCCCATCTGTCCGCGGCGCTGGCCCTGGGCCACTCCGACGCCGGCGCCCTCCACGCGGCGATCGGCCGCCTGCGGACCCGGATCGGGGACTACGCCGGGGCCATCGCCGACCTCGAGGCAGCGGCTGCCCTGTCGGCGCCCGGGGGCCTGCCGGATCTCGAGTGGGCCCTGGGCCGGGCGCACCTTCGGCGAGGAGACTTGACGGCCGCGACCCGCCATCTGGATGCCGCGCTCGGCGAGGCGGTCGATGACGGATTGACCGCCCGGATCCTGGTCGACCGCAGCGTCGTCCTGCGGCGGATGGGGATGCCCTCCGAGGCTGAACGCGATGCAGCCCTGGCGGCCGAAGCCGCGGGGCGAGCCGGAGATGCGGTGGCCGCCGGCGCTGCCCACCGGATGC
>JAOUEG010000032.1 GCA_029858845.1 Chloroflexota bacterium
GAGGAAGTAGTCGCCCGCCGCATAGGCGTCCAGCCCGGTCCGCACGGCGATCCTGCGCTCGGCGATCGGGAGCGGGCGGTAGGCCTTCGAGCGCCCGTCGGCCTGGATGACGCGCCCGGTGACGGTGCCGGTCACTGGAGTTCGATCAGTGGCCGCCGGCTGCCGAATCCGGACTCCATCTCGTGCCACTGGGTGACCTCGGTCTCGCCGAGTTGCCAGCAGAGCCAGATCTGGCGACCGCCGGCAAGGGCGGGAAAGTCGATCAGGCCGCGCTCGATGTCGCGGAGCGTGATCCCGAGGGTTTCGAGCCGCGCGACGGCAGCCGTCATCTGGTCGATCACTCCCTGCATCCGCAGGCGGATCAGCCGCGATTCGTCCGCGTCGAGTTCGCCGGCCGGCCCACTGCCCGAGGGCGATGTCGCCTTGAGGATCCTGTCGCGCAGGCTGATGAGCTCGGCACGCTGATCCGCGAGGGTCGCCAGGAGGGGCGCGACCTCGGTCAGGGCCTCGTTCGCATCATCGACATCGAAGAAGCGGGTCATGGTCGGGGGATTCTAGCCCGACATGCGAACCGGGGCCTCGCGCCAATGAGGCGGTCGCGTACCATCGGGCCACATCCGCCGCCCCGGCGGCGCACGAGGCCCGGGCCGGCGGCGGATCGGAGGAGTACATGGATCTGGGTCTCGACGGTGCACGCGCACTCGTCGGAGGAGGCTCTGGGGGGCTCGGCGAGGCGATCGGGTCGGCACTCACCGCCGAGGGAGCCCGTGTGGCACTGGTGGGCCGTCCTTCCACCCGGCTCGAGCAGGCCGCCGACCGGGTGCCGGGGGCGGCTGTCGCCGCCGATCTGGCCACGTCGGACGGACCGGCCGCGGCCGTTGCCCGAAGCGTTGATCTGCTCGGCGGGCTGGACCTGCTGCTGGTCAATTCCGGCGGCCCGCAACCCGGTCGGTTCGAGGAGCTGGACGACGATGCCTGGAGCGCCGCGATCGACGGGACGCTCCGGAGTGCCCTGCGCCTCATCCGGGCCGCGCTGCCGCACCTCCGCAAGAGCGATCGGCCGGCCATTCTCATCATCCTGTCCTCGTCGGTCCGGGAGCCGATCCCCGACCTGACGACGTCCAACGTGCTTCGGCCCGGACTGGCAGGCCTGATCAAGTCGATCACGTCCGAGATCGCCCCGATCCGGATCAACGGGATCGCTCCCGGACGGGTTGCGACCGCTCGCATCGCGCAGCTGGATGCTTCGACCGCCGCCAGGACCGGCGCGACGCAGGATGCGATCCGTGATTCGCTCATCGCGCGGATCCCCCTCGGCCGATATGGCGACCCGGCCGAGGTGGGTCGATTGGGTGCCTTCCTGCTGTCGCCTGCAGCGTCATACGTCACCGGCGCGATCGTGCCGGTGGACGGTGGCATGGTGAGGAGTCTTCCCTGATGCGTCGCATCTTCCTCTGGGCTGCCCGGAACCCCTGGCTCAAGGAGCGGTTGCCGAAGTTCTCGTTCATGCAGCGGGCCGTTCGGCGGTTCATGCCGGGCGTGACCATGGATTCCGCCCTGGATGCCGCAGCGCCGCTTCAGGCCGCCGGCATCGCGACGATGTACACGAGGCTCGGCGAGAACCTGACCACGCTCGCGGAGGCGGACGAGGTCGCCGATCATTACATCGGGTTGCTGGACGCCATCCGTGACCGCGGGCTCGACGGCGAGGTGTCCGTCAAGCCGACGCAGCTGGGATTGGACCACGACGAAGATGCCACCCTCGCGCACCTGGTCAGGATCGCCGAGCATGCGGCCACGACCGACTCCTATCTGTGGATCGACATGGAAGGCAGCGCCTACGTCGAGGCCACCATCCGCCTGTACGAGCGCCTGCGCGCGGTCCAGCCCCGGACCGGTATCTGCCTCCAGGCCTACCTGAAGCGGACCGCCGGGGACGTTGCCCGATTGATGCCCCTGGATCCGGCCATCCGGCTGGTGAAGGGCGCCTATGACGAACCGGCCGCGATCGCCTATCGCGACAAGCGACGCGTCGACTCCAACTTCGTCGGCGTTGCCGTCCGCTTCCTGCTCGAGGGACGGGATCGCCCGATCCGCCTGGGCCTCGGTACCCACGACGTCGACCTCATCGAGCAGATCTCGGAGCAGGTGGCGTCTGCCGGGGTGGGGCTCGACGCATTCGAAGTCGAGATGCTGTTCGGGATCCGGACCTCTGAGCAATACCGCCTCGCCAAGGCCGGCTATCGCGTGTCGACCCTCATCGCCTACGGCGAGCATTGGTACCCCTGGTACATGCGCCGCCTCGCTGAGCGACCGGCCAACGTCACCTTCGCCATCCGCTCGCTCCTGCCGTAGCCCGGCGCGGACGCCCAGGCCGGACAGGCCATCTCCGTCCAGGCGGCTGCGCCAGGAAGACGTGCTTGACGTCGGCCGGCGATGGCCCGATGCTCGCGCGACGCACGATGGCGTCCGCGCTGCCGCCGGTCGTCTCGCCTCGGAGGAGCCCCGCCATGACCGCCACGACCGGCCTTCGCGTCGCTGATCGGATGCGCCTGATCGGCACCGAGAGCGCCTTCGAAGTCAGCGCGAGAGCCCGCGCGCTCGAAGCCGAGGGGCGCTCGATCATCCACCTCCAGATCGGCGAACCGGACTTCGACACCCCGGCCCACGTGCGGGAGGCGGCGAAGCGCGCCCTCGACGAAGGCGCCACGCATTACGCACCGTTCCCCGGGATCCCTGCCCTCCGCGAGGCCATCGCGTCCGATGTCACGACCCGCAAGGGCGCCCCCGCCGATCCGTCCCAGGTCTTCGTGACCGTGGGCGGCAAGGGCGTGATGCTCTACGCGATCCTGGGCCTGATCGACCCCGGCGACGAGGTGATCGTTCCCGATCCGGGTTACCCGATCTACGAGTCGCTGACCGGATTCGTGGGAGCCGTGGCGGTGCCGATCCCGATCCGGATGGAGCACGACTTCCGGCTCGACGTGGATGAGCTCGCCTCACTGATCACGCCGAAGACGCGGATGCTGATCCTCAATTCACCGGCGAACCCGACCGGCGGCGTGCTCACCCGAGGCGACATCACCAGGATCGCCGAGCTGGCGCTCGAGCATGACCTGTGGGTCCTGTCCGACGAGATCTACGGGCGGATCCTGTACGACCACGCAGAGCACGTCTCGATCGCAGCCCTGCCCGGGATGGCCGAGCGGACGATCATCCTGGACGGCTTCTCCAAGACCTTCGCCATGACCGGTTGGCGGCTCGGCTACGCCGTCGTGCCGCATGCCCTGATCCCCGTGTTCAGCCAGCTCGTCATCAACACCATCAGCTGCGCCCCGACCTTCGTCCAGGTGGGTGCCGTGGAGGCGCTGGTCGGTCCGCAGGACGATGTCGAGGCGATGCTCGTCGAGTTCAAGGCCCGGCGCGACCTGGTGGTCGCTGGCCTGAACGAGATCCCCGGTGTCCGCTGCGCCAACCCGGTGGGCGCGTTCTACGCGTTCCCCAGGATCTCCGGCACCGGGCTGGATGGCGCCGTGCTCGCGGATCGGCTCCTCCGTGAGGCGGGCGTCTGCGTCCTCGCCGGCACGGCATTCGGCGGCGTGGGGACCGACCACATCAGGATCTCCTACGCGAACTCGCGCGAGAACCTGACCGAGGCCCTTGGGCGGATCGGTCGCTTCGTGGAGGGCCTGGACCGTGGCTGACGTCCAGCGCCCGCGCGTGTTCGTTGCGCGGGTCATCCCGGACGAGGGTCTCGCCGCGGTGAGCGCGGTGTGTGAGATGGACCTGTGGGACGGGGAGCTGCCTCCGCCTCGATCGGAACTCCTGCGGCGCGTGGCCGGCTGCGACGGGGTCATGACGCTGTTGACCGACCGGGTGGACGACGAGTTCCTCGACGCGGCAGGCCCCCAGCTGAAGGTCGTGTCGAACTACGCCGTGGGCTTCGACAACATCGATCTCGAGGCGTGCGCACGCCGCGGCATCCCGGTCGGCAACACGCCGGGGGTCCTGACCGAGACGACGGCGGATCTCGCCTGGGCGCTGCTGATGGCGGCCGCCCGCCGGCTCCCCGAGGGCGATCGCTACGTCCGTGACGGTCGCTGGAAGACCTGGGGTCCACTGCTTCTGCTGGGCCCGGACGTCCACGGTGCGACCATCGGGATCGTCGGTTTCGGACGCATCGGCCAGGCGATGGCTCGTCGGGCGCAGGGGTTCGGGATGGAGATCCTCTATCACGACGTCAACCGGCTGCCGGAGGCGGTTTCGTCACCACTGGGCGCGACGTACGTCCCGCTCGAGGACCTGCTCGGGAGGAGCGACTTCGTGACCCTCCATGTGAACCTCACGCCCGAGACCCGTCACCTCATCAGCGATTCGACCCTGGCCCTCATGAAGCCGACGGCGGTCCTGGTCAACACGTCGCGCGGCCCGGTCGTGGATCAGCCGGCCCTGGCCCGAGCCCTTCGGGAAGGAACCATCTGGGCTGCCGGGCTGGATGTCACGGATCCCGAGCCGATCCCGCTGGAAGATCCCCTCATGGGTTTGGACAACTGTCTGATCGTGCCGCACATCGCGTCGGCATCGCGGGCGACCCGAGGCAGGATGGCCGCGATGGCCGCCGCGAACCTGGTCGCCGGCGTGTTCGGGGAGCCGCTCCCGACCCGGGTGCCCGTGCCGGCCTGACCGCGCCCGCACGCGGAGCCCAGCGCACTGTTGCGATCGCGAAACCGAATGTGACCTTTGTCACTTCCCGGGCAGTGTGGGCAACCGGGAACATGGGCGGCAATTACCTATCAGGCAGGCGGCCGACGGATCGGATCACGTCGGTGCCGCGTTCATCCACCAACGAGATTCGGCACACCCGGGGGATGGGAGGGAAGTCCGTGGCGACCGCACATACCCCGACGGCCGAGTCTCAGTCATCGGCCGGTGATGCCGCCCTGGTCGACGGGTCGCGGGTCGCGGTCATCGGGGGCGGGCCGGCGGGTGCGCTGTTCGCCCACTTCCTGCTCCAGATGGCGGAGCGCGTCGACCTCGAGATCGGGGTGGACATCTACGAGCCGCGCCTGTTCGCCAAGCCCGGGCCGGTCGGCTGCAACATGTGCGGTGGGATCATCTCGGAGTCCCTCGTCCAGAATCTGGCCCTGGACGGCGTGCGACTGCCCAAGGACGTGGTCCAGCGTGGAATCGACTCGTACGTGCTCCACATGGACGTCGGCAGCGTCAGGATCGCGACCCCGAATGAGGAGATGCGGATCGGGGCGGTCCACCGGGGTGGCGGTCCGCGCGATGTCACCGAGGCGAACTGGGAGTCGTTCGACCAGCACCTGATCGAGATGGCGACCGATTCCGGGGCGAAGATCATCCCGGCGCGGGTGGACGCGGTCACCCGTGACGACGGCCGGCTGGTGCTCCAGGTTCGAGACGGTGAACCGCAGACCTATGACCTGGTCGTCGTGGCCACGGGCGTCAACACGTCCATCCTCAAGACGTTCGAGGGGCTCGGGATCGGGTACGAGCGACCCCAGGTGACGAAGACCCTCATTCGTGAGTACTTCCTCGGCCAGGACGTCATCAACGAGACGCTCGGGACGTCCATGCACGTCTTCCTGCTGAATATCCCTCGGCTCGAGTTCGCTGCCCTGATCCCGAAGGGCGACTACGTGACGATGTGCCTGCTGGGCGACGAGATCGACAATGCGCTTGGCGACGCCTTCGCGGCGGCACCCGAGGTCCGCGCCGTCATGCCGGCCGATTGGGATCCGGAGGTGAAGTCGTGTCAGTGCCTGCCCCACATCAACGTCAGGGGCGTGGAGAAGCCGTACGCGGAGCGGTTGCTCTTCATCGGCGATAGCGGCGTCACGCGCCTCTACAAGGATGGGATCGGCGCTGCCTACCGGACCGCCAAGGCGGCGGCCCGCGTGGCCATCTTCGAAGGCGTTTCGGAAGACGCCTTCCGCGAGCACTATCTGCCGGTCTGCCGGTCGATCACCAGCGACAATCGGGTCGGGCGATATGCATTCCTTCTCACGCAGCTTGCCCAGCGCCTGCGGTTCGTCCGCCGGATCATCCTGTACGTGGCGGCCGCCGAGCAGGCGACCCCGCGACGCCGACCCCGCATGAGCTCGATCCTGTGGGACATGTTCTCGGGAAGCGCGCCATACAGCGACATCTTCATGCGCATGTTCCACCCGGTGCTCATCGTGCGCGCCGCGCTCGCGTTCCCGGCGACGCTGCTGTCCCGGACCCCCCGGTCGACGCCCGGCGCCCATGCGGCGATCAGCACGAAGGAGAACCGATGAGCGAAGCGGCTCTTGGCCGGCTCTACGAGGATGGGGAGATCGTCGTTCGGCAGGGCGAGGTCGGGGACTGCCTGTACGTGATCCAGGACGGGACCGTGGAGTTCCTGACCGAGGAGGACGGTACGGAGGTGATCCTTCGCACAGCCGGGGCGAACGAGGTCTTCGGTGAGATGGCGATCTTCGAGCGCCAGACGCGCTCGGCGACGGTCCGTGCTCGTGGGCCGGCCCGCATCCTCACGGTGGACAAGAAGAACTTCATGCGACGCATCAACGAGGACCCCTCCCTCGCCTTCAATCTGGTCGTCACGATGTCTCACCGCGTGCGCGAGCTCAGTCACGAGGTCGTGCAGCTCGAGGCAGAGCTGCGCTCATTGCGGGCCGGGGCTGGATCGGCCCACGCGGACGGCTAGCCCTCACCCAGGGGACCCAACACCGAGGCCCCCGAATGGGCTGTCCGGCCCTTTCGGGCACGCTTCATGATCGACAGACTCTGCGGCGGCGGCTGAATCGTCCGCCAGCACGATGCTCGAGTTCCCTGTGCCATGCGATCCCTGCCTGCGACATCCCACGAGTACCGCGAACTGATCGAGTCCCACGTCGACCGGTTGCCGGAGCTGGCCGAGACGATCGGTCGGGCACCACCGGACGTGTTCTCGCGACGATTCCAGGACGAGTGCAGCTTCATCGTCGGTCGGCTCGTGCCGCACATGGCGGCGATCGAGACGACCCTCTACGGTCGCCTTGAGCAGGTCATGGAGGGCCGGCACTCGATGGCGCCGATGCGCGAGGAGCACGAGCGACTGCGTGAGTTGTTCCAGTCACTGTGCCGGTACAGCGAACTTGTGGCCGATGGCGCCCTGAGCGACGGCGACGAGATCGGGCTGCGGCGGGTCCTCTACCGGCTGTACTCGATGCTGAAGGTGCACCTCGCCGAGGAGGAGCTGTACCTGGGCGTCCTGGATCGAAACCTCAGTGCCGAGGAGAAGGACGCGCTGGCTCAGGGCATGGACCACGCCGCCGCGGAACCGCTGTAGCGGCCACCGATCACGGACCCTCGCGCGGCGCCGTCACCGCCTCGAGGTATCGCGCATTGAACTCACCGATCAGACGAGCTCGTTCCTTCATCACAGCTGCCCAGGCGTCGATCGCCGCGTAGCCGGCTCGGGTCAGCGCATAGTCGCGACGCTGCGGACCCACGGGCTCCGATGACCACGAGGAGGTGACGTAGCCGGCGTCCTCGAGTTCGCGCAGGGTGCGGTAGACCTGGCCGATGTCAACCGGGCCGCCGGTGATCCCCATCTCCTCGAGCTGCGCCGTCATGGCGTAACCGTGCGCAGGGCCCCCAGCGAGCAGGACGAGCACGAACGGCTCCATCCAGCGGTGCCGCCCGCCGCGTGGCGCCCAGCCGCGATGGACGGGCATTCCGACCGAGTCGCGATCGGACGCCACGACGTCCGGTTCGGCCGCTGGCGCGTTGCGAGCTTCCCTCGAGATGCCCATCTTGGCCGACAGCATAGGCGCTTCCCGCCCGGGGCTCGCGACGGCAGGGTCGCCGGCGCCGATGGATGCCGCGCGACGCCGCACCCGCGAGCCGGGTGCCGTGCGGTTCAGAAGGCGATGGCCCAGCTGTTCTCCATCGCCGCGGCGAGCCTGTCGGCGGCCTCCGGGGAGACGCCATGCTCGAGGACTCCGAGGTAGAGCTGCTCCTCGGCGAGGTGGACCTTGAGCATCGCGTAGAGGCGGAAGATCACCCGCCGGAGCGCGATCGACTCGCGCATATGAAGCGGGCCGGCCTCGAGCGTGACCTGGAGTCGACCGAGTTCTTCGATGAGCTCTCGGATCTCACCGTGCTCGCGCCGCATCGGGCTCATCGAGTGGCGGTTCTGGAGCATGCGCTCCAGTTCTGGATAGAGTGTCTGCTCGGCCGCTTCCATATGCGGGAGCAATAGGTCGTTGAGGAAGGCGACCGACTCGCCGACCCGTGGTCGGAGGTCGTCAGCGGGCGCGGCACCGACGAGGTCTCCGACGGCGGGCATCTCGTCCAGATGGCGCTCCAGTTCGCTGTGGTGCTGCATGGAGACTTGGGGCAGGCTCGCGGTCATGTCAGACCTCCATCCGCAACAGGCGCCCACGGTAAGTAGTAGGCAGAAGCCAATATATGCAGGAAGCATTTATTTGCCATGGGCCGTTGGTCACGCGATCGCGTGCTGATGGGGCATCTCTCTCGACGTCAGCGATGGAGCTGCCGGACGCCGCCTCGGATGGCCCGAACCGGACGTGATACGGTGCCTCCGGGCCGGTAGCTCAGTGGTCAGAGCAAGGGACTTTTAATCCTTTGGTCGTGGGTTCGAATCCCACCCGGCTCGCCGAGCCCGCCGGCCGCCGCGGCCGCAGATGGCCGGTCGCCGACCGATCCCAGTGACAGCGGTTCGCCGCGCCGGGCCCCTGCTGCTCGTCACCTCGGTCGGTGACCTTCGGCACGTCGCCGGTCTTGCGACGGTCCTGCATGATGAGGGGCGATCGCCCCGGGCCCGCCGCTGGACCGCGCCGCCCGACGGCGTGTGATACCGCATGCGAAGGGTGGTGGCCATGCGAATCCGTCGCGCCCCCCTGTTCTGGGGCTTGTTCCTGATCCCGCTCGGCGCCCTGCCCCTTTTGGTGCGCGCCGATGTCATCTCGGGAGACATCTTCTCGGACCTGTGGCGCTGGTGGCCCCTGATCCTGATCGGGTTCGGGGTGGCGATCCTGCTCGGCCGAAGTCGGGCCGGCGTGATCGGCACGGCCCTCGTCGCCCTCGTCCTCGGTACGCTCGCCGGTGGCGCGCTGGCGTCCGGCAGCTTCTGGGTCCCTTCGGTGACAGGTTGTGCCGATATCGGGGGTGACGTGACCGTCCTGGACCGGGACGGATCGTTCTCTGGCGACGCCCGTGCCACGTTCGACCACAACTGCGGATCCCTCGATGTCAGCGTCGCGCCCGGCAACGGATGGCGGCTGCATGCCGAGCATCGAGGTCCAGCGCCACGGATCGACGCAACACAGACGGTCCTGACCGTCCAGTCGCCCGAGGGCGCCAACCTCGACCGGCAGGATTGGTCGATCGTGCTGGGTGCGGACGCCGTTCGGGATACCGCCCTCCAGATCAATGCCGGCGAGGCGACCATGAACCTCGCAGGCGCGCGGCTGTCCAGCCTCCAGGCCGACGTGAATGCCGGCGACCTCCTCATCGATGGTGGCGGCGGCGCGATCGAGGAGATCGACGCCTCGGTCAACGCCGGCCGCCTCCGGCTCACCCTCGGAGGGGCCACGCGCGGCAACCTGTCCGTCAATGTCGGAGGCATCGATCTGTGCGTCCCGGCCGACGCCACCCTTCGGCTTGACGTCCAGGATCGATTCACGTTCATCTCCAACCTCGAAGCTCGGGGCCTGAGCCAGGACGACGAGGTCTGGACGCGCTCCGGCTCGGGTGCGGTGATCGATCTCGTGGTCGACGGCAACGTCGGAGCCCTGACGCTTGATCCCGAGGGAGGCTGCACGTGAACGAACGGTTGTACCGCTCGAGAAGCGATCGGATGATCGCCGGCGTGGCGGGGGGCCTCGCCGACATGTGGGACGCTGATCCGTCGCTCATCCGGATCATCTGGGTGATCCTGGTACCGCTGACGGGCGGTCTCGCCCTCCTGGTCTACCTGGTCATGGCCATCGTGGTTCCCGAGGAGGATGAGGTTTGGCCCGCCGCCCCGATCGAGCCGGTGGCACCGCCGACGCCTGAGGCTCCTGGGCCGGCCGGCCAGCCGGGCGCTGCCGCGGAAGGTCAGCCGGCTGCGATGGCGGGTCCACCGACCGGGACGCCGGCCAGCGCGCCTCCGCCGGAGCCCGGGGCGCTGTGGTCCCCGGCACCGGCAGATGCCAGGCGCGCCGCACAGATGCAGGCAAGAGCGGCCCGGCGTGCCGCCCGCGCGAACCGCCGCTCATCCGGCGGAGCGACCGGGGCGCTCGTCGTCGGGCTGCTGCTCATCGCACTCGGTGGCTTCTTCCTGGTCCGTGAATGGTGGCCCCAGTTCGATTTCGACTGGTTCTGGCCGGTGATGCTGATCGTCCTCGGCATCGTCATGCTGATCGCCGCCATCGGCAGGAATCCCGGGAACTCGGGAGGACCGTCATGACGGGCGTGCGGCGGGGGCCGCTCGTCGCGGCGACGTGGCTCATCGGGCTCGGCATCGTGCTGCTGGTACGGCAGGCCGCAGACCTGCCGTGGGGGCAGGCGTGGCCGATGTTCGTCATCCTCGTGGGCGTCGCCAGCTTCGTGACGACGGCGCTCGACTGGCGCCCGGGTTTTGCCGGCCTCTGGGCGTTCACCTGGCCCGTGGCCTGGATCGTCGTGGGGAGCATCCTGCTGGCGAGCACGACCGGCAGCCTGGACGAGGGGCCGGCCGAGCTGATCGCCACATGGTGGCCGTGGGCCGCTGTGATCCTGGGCCTCTGGTTCCTCGTCGGGGCCGTCGTTCCGGGAGGACCGGGCCTCGTCGAGTCGCTGGCGATCCCCCTGGGCGGTGTCCAGGCGGCTGCCGTCAGGATCTCGTTCGGCGCAGGCAAGCTGTCGGTGCGTCCGGCGGCGGCGGGCCATCTCGTCGACGGCGAGTTCCGTGGAGGCGTGATCCACCGAACGGCGGGTGCCGGACAGGTGGAGTTGCGGCAGGACACGTCCTTCGGGATCCCCTGGGTCGATCGCGAATCCGCCTGGGAGCTGGGCCTGACGGCGGAGGTCCCGCTGGACCTGCGGCTGGATATCGGGGCAGCCAGATCCACGCTCGACCTGATCGACCTGAAAGTCCGGCGTCTGGAACTCCACACGGGCGCCAGCGACACTCGCGTCCGATTGCCGCGCGCGGCCGGGGCGACGGAGGTCCGGACGGAGACGGGGGCCGCGTCGCTGACGCTGGAAGTGCCAGCCGGCGTCGCCGCGCGGATCCATTCGCGCATGGCCCTGGGCAGCAGCCAGATCGACGAGGCACGCTTCCCTCGGACCGGCGATGTGTTCCAGTCCGTCGACTACGGGACGGCAACGAATCGCGTGGACATCGACGCCGAGGGCGGCGTCGGATCACTGCGCGTCGTGGGTGGCGCCTGAGGTCGAGCGCGCTCCTCGTTGACGACCGCGCCCTTCATATCGTGACCGCGACCCCGGCGGGGTCCGAATTCTCAGGACCCTCTCAGTCGAAGGGCCGGGGCTATGGCCATGACGGCCCAGACCCGACACATCGGCCGGCCTGCGGGCGCGGCGATCTCGACGCGATCGTCCGTTCGGCGCGCTGGCCTGCAACGGCTGCTCGCCGGGCCGACCCGTCACGGTCGGCGCAGGACATTCCCCAGGCTCCGGCCTCGCCCCTCGAGGCACGCCTGGCCGCGGCGTTCGGTCAGCAGGGGCCGATCACCGCCTCCGGGCTCCGCCTGTCCACGGCGGACCGATCGTTCGGGGCTGCGCTCACGGGGGCGATGGAGCGGGGTGAGCTGCGGGGACCGGTGCGTCTCGATCTGACAGGGTCAGCCGGCCAGTCGTTCGGCGCCTTCGCCGGTCCGGGCATGGACCTGACGCTCGTCGGTCAGGCCAACGACTATGTGGGCAAGGGACTGGCGGGGGGCCGGATCGCGATCGTGCCGGAGCCCGATCTCGGGGCCGATGCCGCGAGCCAGGCGATCGCCGGCAACACCGTGCTGTACGGCGCGACCGGCGGCAGGCTGCACCTCGTCGGCCGGGCCGGGATGCGCTTTGCCGTCCGCAACTCGGGAGCGGACGCGATCGTCGAGGGCATCGGGCCGCACGGCTGCGAGTACATGACGGGCGGCACGGTCATCGTGCTGGGTCCCG
>JAOUEG010000331.1 GCA_029858845.1 Chloroflexota bacterium
GCTCCAGACCGCGATCGCGGTCGGCCTGGGCATCCAGTCACTCTCGTGGATGCTCGCCCGCGCTGGACGAGCCAGCGCGAGCTCGAGTACGGCCCGAAGCGACATCACCGACCCTGCCCGGCGGTCGTTCCTGCTGCAGACCGGGGCGATCGGCGTGGCGGCGATGGTCGCCGGCGTGGCAGGCCGACGGCTCGTCGAACAGACCAGGTCTGCCCCGGGCGATGTGGCCGTCACGATCCCGCCCGCGCTCGATATCGCAGCCGAGTTGCCGACGGGCGCCGACCTGTCGCCGACCATCGACGGCCTGACGCCGATCGTCATCCCCAACGAGACCTTCTACCGGATCGACACGGCCCTGCTCACCCCGACGGTCGACGTCGCGGATTGGAGCCTGCGCATCCACGGGATGGTCGAACGCGAGACGACGCTCACCTGGGACGAGCTCCTGGCGCTCCCGATCTTCGAGCAGTACGTGACGATCGCGTGCGTCAGCAACGAGGTCGGCGGCCGCCTTGTGGGCAACGCCAAGTGGAGCGGCGTCCGGCTGCGCGACGTCCTCGAACTCGCGGGCGTCCGGGACGGGGCGACCCAGCTCGTCGGGCGGTCCGTGGACGGCTGGACCGCGGGGATGCCGACAGCGTGGGTCATGGACCCATCGCGCGAACCGATGATCGCCGTACGGATGAACGATGAGCCGTTGCCCCCGGCCCACGGTTTCCCGGCACGCCTCATCGTCCCGGGTCTGTACGGCTACGTATCCGCGACGAAATGGCTGTCCGAGCTCGAACTGACCACCCTCGAGGCACTCGATGGCTACTGGGTGCCCAAGGGCTGGGCGAAGGAGGCACCCATCCTGACCCAATCGCGGATCGACACCCCGAAGGGCACCGTCGCATCCGGCCGGGTGCCGATCGCCGGGGTCGCCTGGGCGCCGGACCGCGGGATCAGCCGGGTCGAGGTCTCCATCGACGACACGTGGTACGACGCGACCCTGTCCCAGCCGATCTCCGACGCGACGTGGGTCCAGTGGGTCCTGCCCTGGGACGCAACCGCCGGCCGCCATACCATCCGGGTCCGTGCGACGGATGGGAACGGCGACGTCCAGACGGAGAGCCGCACGCCACCGGCACCGGACGGCGCTCGCGGCTGGGACGTCGTCAGCCTCAACGTGACATAGGCTCGGACGCGAGAACGGCCGCGCCGGACACGCCCGTCCGATCGGCGATTCGGTATAGAGTCGGACGATGCCCCGACGTCGCTATATCTTCGATCCGCCCGAGCGCTTCATCGCCGGCACCGTCGGTGAACCCGGCGACCGCACCTTCTTCCTGCAGGCTCGCGAGGGCAGCCGGCTCGTCTCCGTGGTCCTCGAGAAGGTCCAGGTGGCCGTCCTCGCCGAACGCCTCGGGCAGCTCCTGTCCGAGCTTGACCGGCGCGGCGTTCCCGGCGCGCACGAGGCGGTGGATGCCAGCCTCGGGGACGACGACCTCGACCTCGGACCGCTCGACGAGCCTCTCGTGGAGGCCTTTCGGGCCGGCTCGCTGACCCTCGGCTGGGACGGCTCGGCGGATCGCGTCCTCGTCGAGGCGCGCGCCCAGGACGAGGACGGGGAGGCCATCGATCCGGACGAGGACGACGACGAAGACGAAGACGGGCCCGACCTGCTGCGGGTCCGGATCACGCTCTCCGCGGCCCGGGCGTTCGTGGACCAGGCCATCCAGGTCGTGGCATCCGGACGGCTCCCCTGCCCGCTCTGCGGTGCCCCGCTGGACCCGCGCGGCCATATCTGCCCGCGCCGGAACGGTCACTACGTCAACTGACCAGGCCGGGATGCCCGTGCTGGATCGGTCCGCCGCCCTCACTGTCCTGGCCGAAGGCGAGATCGAGATCGTCGGCCGCATCGTCGGGTCGAGCAACAACGCCCTTCTGGTGACGGTGAGCGGCGGCGGCTCCGTGGCGCCCGCCAGCGGCGGCCCCGGGGGGCCACATGGCGCCAGCAGGGGCGACGGCGCCACCCCGGGCGAGGCCCGGGTCATGCGCGCCGTCTACAAGCCCACGATCGGCGAGCGACCGCTCGACGATTTCCCGGACGGCACGCTGACGCGCCGCGAGGTGGCGGCGTGGCTCGTTTCCGAAGCCAGCGGATGGGGCATCGTTCCACCAACGGTCATGCGCGAGGGACCATTCGGCGAGGGCATGGTCCAGGCATTCATCGAGGTGGACCCGACCGTGGACGTCGTGGCCATGGTCGTCGAGGATGACCCTCGCCTGCGCCGGATGGCGGCGTTCGACGCTGCGATCAACAATACGGATCGCAAGGGCGGCCACATCCTGCCGGTCGACGGCGGCCGGCACGTCCACGGCGTGGACCACGGCGTCTGCTTCTCGGCCGTGCCGAAGCTGCGGACCGTGTTGTGGGGCTGGAGGGGCGAATCGATGGAGGCCGACGAACTCGACGGCCTCATCAGGATCCGCGAAGCGTTGGACGGGACGCTCGGTGCGAGTCTTGGCGAACTGCTCAGTCGGACCGAAGTGCTCGCGTCGTTGCGCCGGCTCGACACCCTCCTGACATCTGGGCGCTTCCCACTTCCCTCGCCGACCTGGCCGGCCGTCCCGTGGCCGCCGTTCTGATGAGGCCGACGACGGTGGCACGGCGCTGGAACGGCTGGGGAGACCCGGCGATCGCAGCCGACGTGACGGCGCACGCGCACGGTCTCCTCGCGACATTGGTGGGGCCCGGGACCCGGCCCGATGACGCCGACCTCGATGCCGTCGTGGGGTCGATCCCCGACTCGCGCCTGGCGGCCGAGCGCGGCCTTTCGGTAGATGGCGAGGACCGCGTTCGCCACGCACGCGGCCAGAGCCTGCCGGACTGGGTCGCCCTGCGTTCGGGTCGCCTCGGCCCGGTTCCCGATGCCATCGCCCGACCGATCGGCACCGCAGATGTCCGGGCGCTGTTGGATCGGGCCCGACGCGAAGGATGGGAAC
>JAOUEG010000330.1 GCA_029858845.1 Chloroflexota bacterium
GATCATGTGGCGCGTTCCGCGCGAGGCATGGGGCGAGTACGCCGACAAGGGTGTGGTCATGCCGCTCGACCTCGATGCGGAGCTCCGCCGCTGGGGTAGCGCCGGGGCGGCCCGCGCCTGATCCGGAGCCCGGCGGACGGGGGCATTCGCGGGCCGCGCGTGCGGCCGGGCATACTGTGTCCTTCCATGACACAGGCCGGAGGAGCGACGTGGCGATCCAGATCCGCAAGTGGGCGACGTTCCGTGAGGAGATCCTGTCCGACGGTGGCCGCGATCTCGACCGATCGCTCCGTCGCGTCGCCGTCGCGGTTGTGGTCACGAACCCCTACGCGGGTCGCTACTCGGACGATCTTTCCGAGCTGATCGATCTCGGTGCGTATCTCGGTGACGAGCTGATGCGGCGTTGCCAGGAGGCACTCGGCGAGCCGGTCGAGGCCTATGGCAAGGGCGGCATCGTCGGCGAGCACGGAGAGTTGGAGCACGTGGCCGCCGTCCTGCACCCGAAGTTCGGTGCTCCCACACGGGACCGCGTCGGTGGCGTATCCATCCTCCCCTCGGTCAAGAAGCGGGCTGCCATGGGGGCCACCCTGGACATCCCGGTCCACCACGTCAAGGCGATGCTCGTTCGCTCGCACTTCGATGCGGTGACGATCAGCGTGCCCGATGCTCCCGGGGCCGACGAGTTGCTCCTGGCGCTCGCGGTGACCAACGCCGGTCGGCCCCACGCTCGCGTCGGTGGCCTCCTCGCGGCGGACATCGTCGGCGAAGACGGTCTGCGCTGAGGCCCGGCACATGCGAACCCTGATCACGGGGATCGGCCAGGTCGTGTCCGGTGACATCGCCGCCCCCCTGATGGACGCGGACTCGATCGTCATCGAGGATGGGCGCATCGCGGCCATCGGCCGCGGCCTGGACAGCGACGCCGACATCGTCATCGACGCCCATGGGACGACGGTGTTCCCGGGCCTGATCGACTCGCACGCCCACCCGGTCTTCGGCGACTTCACCCCACGCCAGCGGACCCTCGACTTCATCGAGTCGTCGCTCCATGGTGGCGTGACGACGGTCATCTCGGCCGGCGAGCCGCATCTCCCCGGCCGTCCCAGGGACATCGTGGGGCTCAAGGCCCTGGCGATCGCCGTGGCCCGCAGCTACGCGAATTTCCGGCCCGGCGGCGTCAAGGTTCGCGCCGGCGCCCCCATCCTGGAGCTGGGCCTGGTCGAAGCCGACTTCGCCGAGATGGCCGCCGGTGGGGTTCGCCTCATCGGCGAGATCGGGCTCGGCTCGGTCAAGACCGGTGCCGCCGCCGCGCCGATGGTCGCCTGGGGTCGTGCACACGGCATGGTCTCCACGTTTCACACAGGCGGGCCGTCGCTTCCCGGTTCCGCGGCTGTCGGGGCTGATGACGTGCTCGAGGCGAACCCGGATGTCGCCGGGCACGTCAACGGGGGGACGACCTCGCTATCGGAGGCCGATATCGAGCGCCTGGTCGCGTCCGATTCCGGCATCGCCCTGGAGCTCGTCCACTGCGGCAACGGGCGGACGGCGCTGGTCGCGCTGGCGATGGCCGCCGAGGCCGGCGCCCTCGGCCGCGTGATCCTTGGCAACGACGCGCCGTCCGGGACCGGGGTCGTGCCGCTTGGCATCCTGCGGCTGATGGCGCACCTGGCCTCGCTCGGGGGGATCGCCCCGGAGATCGTGGTCTGCCTGGCGAGCGGCAACACCGCCGGCGTTCACGGCCTGGACACCGGTGTCCTGGCGCCGGGCCGCGCTGCGGACCTGTGCGTCCTCGACGCGCCGGTCGGCTCGGTGGGCACGACGGCGCTGGATGCCCTGGCGAACGGCGACCTGCCGGGCATCTCCCTGGTGATGGTCGACGGTGTCGCGGTGGCCGGCCGCAGCCGCAATACCGCCCCGGCAGGCCGGCAGGCCGAAGTGGTCAAGGGTCCGCCGGCGGGCGGGGGTGGGCACTGATGCGGTTCGGCCTGCGCCTGCCCAGCTTCGCCCTGGGCGAGGAGACGACCGGCCTCGCGGCGATGGGCGCCTACCTCCGCCACGCCGAGGATCTCGGCTTCGAGAGCGCCATGCTCATCGACCACCTGCTCGTCACGCCGCCCGCCTACCGGACGACCTGGCTGGAGCCGGTCTCGCTGCTGTCGGCCCTGGCCGGCGTGACCCGGACGATCCGGCTCGGGACACTCGTCCTCGTGCTCCCGTTCCGCGACCCGGTCGCGTTCGCCAAGGAATGGGCCACGCTGGACGTCCTGTCCGGCGGCCGGTCCGTGCTGGGCGTGGGGGTCGGATGGCACGAGGGCGAGTTCGCGACCCTGCGGATCCCGTTCCGGGAGCGCGGTCGGCGGATGAACGAGATGCTGGAGGCCGTGACCGCGCTGTGGGCCGGCGACCATGTCTCGTACGAGGGCCGGTTCTACCGCTTCGACGACCTCTCGCTGGAGCCGAAGCCGATCCAGCGTCCGCACCCACCGATCTGGATCGGTGGGGGTACCCAGCCATCCGAGAAGATCTACGGGCAACAGGTGGATACCATCCGGCCCGTCCTCCGGCGGATCGCGAAGTACGCCTCCACATGGGTGCCGCATTCGTCCGCCACCGCCGAGATGGTCGCCGGCGATTGGGAGGTCATCCGCGAGGAGATGGCCGGTTTCGGTCGCGACCCGGACGAGATGACGAAGGTGTACTCGAACTTCATCCACGTGCTGCGCCCGGGCGAGTCCCCGGAGAGTGCCACGGACAGGTTCCGCGTCTTCTCGGGGATGGACCTGGAGTACTGGCAGGAGTTCTACCTGCTCGGCGAGGCGGGGGCCCTGGCCGAGCGGATCCGGGAGAAGATCGAGGCGCTGGGCGGTGTCGAGCACGTGATCCTGAACCCGCTCGACTGGAACCCCGAGACCCTGGACATGCTCGCGTCCGACGTCCTGCCGCTCGTGCGCGCCTGATCGCGCCGGATGGGCAGCTATCTTCGGCCGG
>JAOUEG010000332.1 GCA_029858845.1 Chloroflexota bacterium
CAGCCCGAAGGTCGTGGCCCGGTGCGGGAGCAGCCCCGTTCCCAGGATCGAGGCGATCCGGAAGTACGGCCAGTCCGGCTCCCACGTGTTGTCGTACGGGTTCGCCCGGATGAGATCCAGCGGCGAACCCCCGCCGGCCTGGATGTCGAGCACCAGGCGGATCCAGCCCAGCCCGCCGCCCAGGAGCACCAGCAGCGTCGCGATCGTGGCCGCCCGCCGGCTCCCGGTCAGGTGCCTGGCCAGCTCCCAGGCGACGAGGGCAAGCGCGCCGGCGAGGATCCCGCTGGCGGCGATGAAGGCGGGGATCACGTGCCAGCCGACGACCAGCGCCGCGATCGCCCCGTGGAAGTCGGCGAACCAGTGGTAGGTGAGCGGAACCCCTGAGAAGTAGGGGACCTGGGGTGGGAAGTTGCCGTCGGCGAGGCTCTGGCCGATCGCCACGTGGACCAGGAAGTCGCTCCAGTTCCAGCCGCCCGAGACCCAGCCGCCCGGGATCTCGTGCCAGGCGCTCGCAGCGAGGATCCCGCCCACGACGATCGCGGCCAGCGCACCAAGCGTCAGCGGGACGCGATCTCGCCGGATCGCCGCGGCCGCCCTGGCCCGGTCGAGAGCCGGCGGCGGGGCGAGGCCCGGGATGGGCAACGCGGCGAGCACGAGGCTCATCCCGGCCAGCAGGAGCGCCGTGACGAACGCCAGGGGCCGCCCGAACTCGCCGACGGCCAGGCCGATGACGTTCGCCAGATGGGCGGTGGCGAACGTAGAGACCACGATCCCCACGCCCAGTCGGCCGGCCGGACCCAGCCGCGGTGCGACCCGGCTGACGAGGAGCCAGCCGGGGATGAGGAAGAGGAAGGGCCAGACGAGCGCGATCGAGCTGATCGGCACGGCCCAGGCGACGAGCACGGCTGGGACCAGGAGGGCGAACCCGATCGAGACGATGGATGGCGGCCGGCGCTTGCCCGTCATGACAGGGGGTTCCACAGCTGGACGATGATATCGACCGTGACCACCCACACGATCCTCCACGTGGACCTCGATGCGTTCTTCGCGGCGGTCGAGCAGCGTGACCGACCGGAGCTCCGCGGGAGGCCGGTCATCGTGGGTGGGGACCCTCGCGGCCGGGGGGTCGTGTCGGCGGCGAGCTACGAGGCGCGCCGGTTCGGCGTCCGCTCGGCCATGTCGCTTCGCGAGGCGGTGCGGCGCTGTCCGAACGGGGTCTTCCTGCCGGTGGACGGTCGCCGCTACCAGCTGGCGTCGCGTGACGTGATGGCCGTCTTGCGTCGCTTCACGCCACAGGTCGAGCCGATCTCGATCGACGAGGCGTTCCTGGATGTGACGGGCTCGATGGCGCTGTTCGGGGATGGGCCATCGATCGCGAGATCGATCAAGCTGGCCGTCCGCGACGACGTCGGCCTGACCGCGTCCGTCGGCGTCGCCACGACCAAACTCGTGGCCAAGATCGCTTCGGACCTGCGCAAGCCGGACGGCCTGGTCGTGGTGGAGCCGGGCCAGGAGGCGGCCTTCCTCGCGCCTCTCCCGATCGAGCGCCTGTGGGGCGTCGGCGAGAAGACGGCCGCCGCGCTGGGTGAGTACGGGGTGCGGACGATCGGCGACCTCGCGGCACTGGCCCCGGATGTCGTGGTCCGACGCTTCGGCAAGCACGGCGCATCGCTCGTCGAGCGCGCCCGCGGCATCGATCCCGACCCTGTCCACGAGGGCGATCCGGCCAAGTCCATCGGTCACGAGCACACGTTCGACACGGATACCTCGGATCCCGAGGTCATCGAGCGAACGCTCCTGGCGATGGCGGATGGTGTCGCGGGTCGGCTGCGCTCCGCCGGACTCCGGGCCGGCACCATCTCGGTCAAGATCCGTGACTCGTCGTTCCGGACCATCACGCGCCAGCGGACGCTGGCGGAGCCGACCGACCTGACCGAGCCGATCTACCGGGTCGCCGTGGACCTCGCCCGGCCCGAGGTCCGAGGCATCCGGATCCGCCTCCTTGGAGTGACCGCCTCGCACTTCGGTGATCGCGAGCAGCTCGGCCTGTTCGAGACGGAGGATCCCCGGCGACGGGCCGCGATCGAGGCGGCCGACGCCTTGCGCCGACGGTACGGTGCCGATGCCGTCACGCGAGCCCGACTGGTGGGCGCGCGACTGCCGGCCCCGTTCGAGCGGGACCCACGCAACCCGCTGGACCGTCGTGCGCGCGGCGTGCCGGTGGACGGAGATCCGTCACCGGAGCGGGCCTCGCGTCGGGATGTCGCTGCCGTGGATGACCGTGACAGCCAAGCTGACACGGACGTCGACGATATTCCTCCCGACGACGCTTGACATCGAACACCTGTTCGGTCTACGGTGACGGCGTCATCGAACAGATGTTCTGTCGTACGAGTGCCCCGGACGACGCGATGCCACCACCTCCCGCCGGTCTGGTCGGTCCAGGACGTCGGGACTTCGCCCCCGGAAAGGAGCCAGCTGGCATGGCCTTCATCCGCGTCGAACCGGTACAGGTCCACGTCCGGACCGATTGGTTCAGTGGCCGCCCCCGTGAGATCACGTGGGGTGACCAGCGTTTCCCGGTCACCAGCCTCTCGGCCGTGCGCGAGGAAGCCGCGGCCTACCCCGTGGTCACGGGTCCGCGCACGCTGTTCGAGGTAGAGACGCCTCGGGCGCGCCTCTCCCTCACCTATCTCCACCGCTCGCGACGCTGGACCGTCACCGGGATGGACGAGGCGCGTCGGGCAGCCTGAACCACGCTCCTTCCTTGGCCGGCGGCGTCTTCCTCCCTCGCCACCCGGCACCTGTCGGAACGGGGCGGGCGCGCCGGTACCGCGTCCCCCCGGCTCCGACGGGAACAGGCAGGCATCGGCGCCTGACGTGCCGACGGTCCGTCAGGCGCGACAAGGCGAACGTGCGCGACGGTGGGCCGAGCGCGTGCCTCCGCGACACCTACAATCGTGGTGTGCAGAGATCTGG
>JAOUEG010000333.1 GCA_029858845.1 Chloroflexota bacterium
GATGAGCACGCTCGCGGCACGCCCGTAGCGGGTCACGCGCAGATCCTCGCGGCGGAGGGCCTCCGTCCAGGCCTCCCCGGATTCGAGCGGGATGGTCGGACGCGGCCTCCAGGCTCCGTCGAGTCGGCGCGGGCGCCGGCGCGCCCGGGTGGCGTGGGTGGGCCCGTCCAGGAAGGCCTCGATCCGCTCCGCGGTCCGGTCGCTCGCCTCCTCCTCGTGATGGTCGGTCGGGAGTGCGAAGCGCAGTCGGCCACCCGAGCCCGTGAGCGCGCGGCGAGGCGGCGTGATATCGCGAGGCTTGTCGGGCACGGGAGGCCAGTCTAGCCCGCCCATCCTGATCAGGCCGCGGGCGCGATCAGGACCTCGATCAGCGGGCTGTATGCGGTCATGGCCTCGACGTCCTGCTGCCGCCAGGCATGTGCCACGATCCACTCGAACACGGCGCGGCGCTCTGTCTCGTCCGTCACCTCCCTGGCCGTCGCCCGGATGTCGGAACGGATCTCGCCCTTCAGATGGAGCGTGAAGCGAGGGTCAGCCCGAAGGTTGTGCAACCAGGCCCGCTCCTGGCGGCGGGGCATCCCCGTGATGAAGATCCGACCGTCGATGTTGTGGAACACGATCTCGATCCGCCGCGGTTCGCCGCTGCGACGCCCCGTGGTGGTGATGTCGATGACCTGCCCCTTGGCGAGCGCGCGGCTGACCGCTGGCTCATGGCTGACGGGGACGGGCGTGCGTGTCGCGATGTCGTTGCTCATGCAACTACATTAGCATGGGCGCCGAGCCCCGACAATACGTCGGGCGGGACGCCTGGATCCTCGCTCGGCTTCCGGCGCCTCAGCCGCCGGCGGCTCGCATCTCGGCCTTGTGTGCCCGCTTGGCCGCCTGGTACGCCTCGAGGGCAGCAGGCGAGTCCACGTCGCCGAGGGTCGGATAGACCGGCATCACGGCATCCATACCCGGCGGCGACACGCCGAATCGCTTGCCGAGCACGGCGATGAGCGAGCGGGCCTTCATCTCGCCGATGCCGGGCAGGCCGAGCAGCCGTCGCTCGAGGTCCTGCCCGTCGGTCGCATCCTTCCAGACGCTGCTGGCATCGTTGCCGTACTGCTGAGCGATCGTCGCGCAGAGCTGCTGGATCTTGCCGCTCATGGCACCCGGGAACCGATGGATGGCCGGTCGCTCGCGGAAGACGGCGCCGAGCGCATCCGCGTCCATGGACGCGATACGGGCCGCGTCCAGGTGCCCGAGCCGCTGCCGCAACGCGGCCGGCCCGGTGAACGCCTTCTGCACGGTGACCTGCTGATCCAGGGCGAACCCGATGAGCAGCGCGAGGGGTTCGGTGACGAGCAGGCGGTCGGCCTCGTCGTCGCCGGTGAAGGGCAGTCGGTCGATGTCGGCAGTCATGGCGACATCGTACCCGCGCCGGGCCGAGGCGAGAAGACGCCCTGCTAGGCTCCCTGGATGGCCGACCCGACCATCCTTGCCGCATCCCACATGCTCGACGTGACCGCCGGAACCTGGCTGACCGACCGGCGGCTCGTGATCCGCGAGGACGGCCGGATCGAGTCCGTCTTGCGCGCGGAGGACGCGGCACCGACGAACGCGCGGATCGTGGACGTCCCGGACGGATGGCTCATCCCGGGGCTCGTGGACTGCCACAGCCACCTCATCGGCGATCCAGAGGACGCTGCGATCCCGGCCATCGTCTCGTCGCCGGCCCACGACGTCCTGGCGGGCGTCCGCCACGCGCGGGCGACCCTTGCCGCCGGGTTCACCAGCGTGCGCGACGTCGGGACGTTCCGCGCCTTCGCGGACGTGGTCCTGCGTGATGCGATCGAAGCGGGTGCGACGCCGGGCCCACGGATGCAGTGCGCCGGCGCGTACGTCACCGCACCTGGTGGCGGCGGGGACATCACCGGCCTTCCGGACGGGACCGAGATCCCGGCGGACCTGCAGTTCGCGGTGGTTCGGACGACGGCGGACGTTCGCGACCGGGTCGCCCGCCTGATCGACGGCGGCGCGACGCTGGTCAAGGTCATCGTCACCGGGGCAGTACTCACCCGCGGCACGACGCCCGGCGCCGTCGAGCTCGGCCAGGCCATGATCGCGGCTGCGGTCGACGAAGCGACCCGTCGCGGCGTCTTCGTCGCGGCGCACGCCCACGGCGCCGAGGGGATCAAGATCGCCATCCGAGCCGGAGTGCGATCGATCGAGCATGGGTCGCTCATCGACGACGAGGGGATCGACCTATTGGTCCGCAGCGGTACCTGGCTTGTGGCCGATGTCTACGACGGGGATTGGATCGCCCAGGAGGGGGCGCGGGCCGGATGGCCCGCCGAGACCATGGCCAAGAACGAGCTGACCACGGAGGCCCAGCGGTCGGGGTTCACGCGCGCGGTCGCCGCCGGAGCGCGTATCGCGTTCGGCACGGACAGCGGCGTCTATCCGCACGGCATGAACGCGATCCAGTTCGGGTACCAGGTGCGACTCGGCCAGACCCCCCTCGCCGCGATCCGATCTGCCACAACGGAGGCGGCTCGACTGATGGGCTGGGAGGATCGGATCGGCGCCCTGGAGCCGGGGCGGTACGCGGACGCCGTGGTCCTGCCCGCCGACCCGCTGTCGGATGTCGAGGTCCTGCGGACTCCGAGGGCCGTGGTCAAGAGCGGTCTGCGCGTGTCGTGACGCGGCGGGCCGCGTCCGGCCCGCCGCGTGCCCGGGATCAGCCGCCGAGGCGCCAGGTCGACGCGCGCATCGACAGGTTGCCGATGACCGAGCGCCAGTACTTGCCTGCCTTGGGCGGGTCCAGATGGGCTCGATAGCCGGTCGTCCGGACCGAGGAGAACTTGAAGTCCCTCGCGCCGCTCGCTTCCGGGTGCGCCATCAGGATGGAGTCCATGGTCCGGTTCGAGACGAACAGCGCCTTGATGGTGTAGGCGGCGCTCCCGATCGCCTCGGCGAAGACAGCCTT
>JAOUEG010000334.1 GCA_029858845.1 Chloroflexota bacterium
TGAGGAGGAACGCGATCAGGTCGTCCACCTCGGGCTCCTGGGCGGCGGGCCGGATGGTCGTATGGCCGTCAGCGAGCGTGGCGGCGAGCAGAGCGTTCTCCGTGCCCATGACGCTGACGAACGGGAATCGCACCTCGCTGCCGCGCAGGCGACCGGGCGCCGTGGCGAAGTAGTAGCCATTGCGATAGTCGATCTGGGCGCCCATGGCCCGCATCGCGTCCACGTGGAGGTTGACCGGCCGACGGCCGATCCGGTCACCGCCGGGATTGCTGATGATCACGCGGCCGAAGCGGGTCAGGAGCGGGCCGAGCAGCATGAACGAGGCCCGCATCTTCGCGGCCGCCTCGAGCGGCACGAACAGCCAGTCCACATCGCCCGCAGCGACCTCGTAGACGTTGGGCTCCGGATGGTCCACGACCACGCCGAGCTCAGTCAGCGTCTGGACCATGACCCGCACGTCCTCGATCTCGGGAACGTTGGTCAGACGGCAGCGCTCACCGGTCAGGGTGGCAGCGGCCAGCAGCTTGAGGGCGGCGTTCTTCGCTCCGCTGATCGCGACCGTGCCGATGAGCGGCCGCCCTCCATCCACGCGGAAGAGTTCCCGGGCGATCGGCTCGGGGGTGTATTCCCAGTGGAACGGGCGCGCGTCGGCCACGATCAGACCTAGCCGCGGCGCCGCGGACCCTCCCGGTAGCGCCGCTCCGCGACGCGGATCCGGAGGAGCGCCTGCTGCAGGGAGGCTCGTGCGGCAGCCAGGTCAGCGCCCTCGTGGAAGCCGGTCTCCAGCGCACGCTCTGCCTCACGGCGGGCCTCCTGCGCCTTCTCCAGGTCGATCTCGCTGGCCATGTCCGCGGTCTCTGCCATGACCACGACCTTGTCCGGGCGGACCTGGAGGAATCCGCCGACGATCGCGAACGACTCCTCCACGCCCTCCTTACGGATGCGCAGCTCCCCGATCCCAAGCGTGGACACGAGCGGGGCGTGATGCGGCAGCACGCCGATCTCGCCCTCGGAGCCCGGCAGGACGACCGCGTCCACGACGTCGGAATACGCGAGGCGCTCGGGCGTCACGATCTCCAGCTGCACGGTCATCGGTCTACCTCGTTGCCGGATCGGGCGGTCGCCGTCACGGGACCCGTGGTCACGTCAACCGGCCAGCTTCGCCGCGTTCTCGCGGACATCGTCGACGGTCCCGGCCAGGAAGAACGCCTGCTCGGGGAGCGTATCCGTGGCCCCTTCGAGGATCTCCTTGAACGACGTGACCGTGTCCTTGATCGAAACGTAGGCGCCCGGCCGGCCCGTGAACACTTCGGCCACGAAGAACGGCTGGCTGGCGAACCGCTGCAGGCGCCGCGCGCGCGCGACCGTCGCCTTGTCATCTTCGGACAGCTCGTCGATGCCCAGGATGGCGATGATGTCCTGGAGGTCGCGATAGCGCTGCAGGACGCGCTTCGTCTCCTGGGCGACCTCGTAATGCTCCTGGCCGACGACGTTCGGGTCCAGCACGCGGGAGGTGGACGTCAGCGGGTCCACCGCCGGGTAGATGCCGAGTTCGGCGATCGACCGCTCCAGGCGGATGGTCGAGTCCAGGTGCGCGAACGTCGTGGCCGGTGCAGGGTCCGTGTAGTCGTCGGCGGGGACGAATACGGCCTGGAGGGACGTGATGGAACCCTTCTTGGTCGAGGTGATCCGCTCCTGCAAGCCGGCCATCTCGGTCGCGAGATTCGGCTGATAGCCGACCGCGGACGGCATCCGGCCCAGCAGCGCGGAGACCTCCGAGCCTGCCTGGGTGAAGCGGAAGATGTTGTCGATGAACAGGAGGACGTCACGGCCCTCCTCGTCCCGGAAATACTCGGCCATCGTGAGGCCGGTCAACGCGACCCGCTGGCGGGCACCGGGCGGCTCGTTCATCTGGCCGAAGGCGAAGGCGGTCTTGGCCAGGACGCCGGATTCGGTCATCTCGGCGATGAGGTCATTGCCCTCGCGGCTCCGTTCTCCGACGCCGGCGAACACGGAGTAGCCCGAGTGCTCCTGGGCGACGTTCCGGATCAGCTCCTGGATGATGACCGTCTTGCCGACGCCGGCGCCGCCGAAGATGCCGATCTTGCCGCCCTTCTTGAACGGGCAGATGAGGTCGATGATCTTGAGGCCCGTCTCGAATACCTCCACCTCGGTCGACTGCTGGTCGAACGCCGGCGCCGAGCGGTGGATCGGCAGGTACTGATCGGCCTTGACCGGGCCCAGGTTGTCGATGGGCCGACCGAGGACGTCGAAGACGCGGCCCAGCGTGGATTCGCCGACTGGCACGCTGATCGGTGCGCCCGTATCGAGTACGGGCACGCCGCGGGCCAGGCCGTCCGTGGTCGTCATCGCGACCGAGCGGACCCAGTTGTTGCCGAGGTGCTGCTGGACCTCGCAGACCAGCGACGGCTGATCGCCGCGCTGGATCTCGACGGCGTTGTAGATCGCCGGCAGCTGGCCCGCCGGGAACTCGATGTCCACGACGGGTCCGGTGATCTGGATGACTCGGCCGGTCGCGGCCGGAGCGGCGGTCGCCATGATGTGGGTAGCCTCCTGCGTCCTGTGCGTCTACGTCGGCGTCAGCGGGCGTTCGCGCCGGACGCGATCTCGATCATCTCGCGGGTGATGTTCGACTGGCGAACCTTGTTGTAGGAGAGGGTCAGATCCTCGATGAGGTCCTCGGCGTTCTCGGTGGCGTTCTTCATCGCCACCATCCGGCTGGACTCCTCGCTCGCCTTGGCTTCGAGGACGGCCTGGAACAGGCGCGTGGCCACGTAGCGCGGCACGAGTCGTTCAAGGACCGCCGCGGGCCCGGGCTCGAAGATGAACTGATGGCCGGGGATGCCCTCGGTGTCCTCGCTGGGGCGGATGGGCAGCAGCTGGAACATCTCCGGGCGCTGCACCAGCGTGCTCATGAAGCGGCTGTAGATGATG
>JAOUEG010000335.1 GCA_029858845.1 Chloroflexota bacterium
ATCCAGGGCCATGATCGGCTGGTACGACGGCCCGACCAGGCGCCTCGCGGAGGCGTTGGTGATGGGCCTCGACCTCGAGCGACTCGTCGCCATCACGCGTCGGCGGCACGGCGGCGCATCGGCGAGTGCCATCGGATCGTCCGTCACCGCCGGTGCGCTGCTCGATGTCGCCACCCTGGGCGCTATCGCCAGGACGAGTGGCGAGGCGGACCTCGAGCGGGTCCTGGTTCGCGCCGGGGTCCTCACCGCGGCCGAAGCACGCACGCTGAGCGCGGACGCCGGCGGCAACGACCAGCGCCGCCTCGAGGATAGGATCGTCCACGCCTTCGATACCGCCCGCGCACGGCGCGCCGCCGGTCGTGGTCAGGCGGCCCGACGGGTCCGGGCGATCCTGGCCGACGAGCGTGCGGTCCGCACCGCGGTCGTCGCGGAGCTCGGGGAAGACGGCCCATCCGCGGCGTGGCTGGTGGAGCGCTCCTTGACCCTGGCGCGCCTGGATCGGATCGCGCGCCTGGGTCCGCGTGATCCGCTGGGTATCGGCACCGTGGCCGGGTATGCCGCGGCGATCGAGGCACAGGCGATCCGGCTGCGTGCGAGCCTGGCCAGGGTCGTGTCCGGCTGGGGGCAGGATCTGCTCGTGCCGTTCCTCGGGGCCGGGAGGGGCTGAGCGATGGCACGACTCGTGGTGATCGCCACGGCCGCCGTCGCGGACGGCTTCCGCCTCGCCGGCTGCTCCACTCGGACGGCCAACCCCACGGAGGCGTCGCGGATCTTGCGCCGCGTCATGTCCGAGGGCGACGTCGGCCTCGTGCTGGTGACGGCGGACCTCTGGGAGGAGATCGGCGAACGACTGCGCGCGGCCATCGAGCGGTCGGCCCGGCCGATCGTCCTGCCGATCCCCGCCGGCGTCGTCACCGACGCCTCGACGCGACGCCAGCTGCTCGGGGAGATGCTGGAGCGGGCGATCGGCTACCGGATCGAGCTGTCGTCGGGTTCGTCGACATGACTCCTGCCGACGACCTTCCCGTGACACGTGGCATCGTGGCCCGAGCTGCCGGGCCGGTCGTCCATGCCACCGGTCTCGCAGGGGCATCGGTCGGGGAGGTCGTCCACGTCGGAGCCCGGAGGCTCCTGGGGGAGATCATCGCGCTCGACGGCGCGGTGGCGGTCATCCAGGTCTACGAGGAGACCGCTGGCCTGGAGGTCGGGGCACCCGTCGAGCTGACCGGAGCGCCGCTCCGCGCCTGGCTCGGACCGGGCCTGCTCGGCGCCACGTTCGACGGGCTGGAGCGGCGCCTGGACCGCCTGGCCGAGGCGGGCCGCTGGCTGATCCTGCCGGGCATGGGCTCGAGCGATCCCGCCGACGTCGGGGAGTCGAGGCCCTCGCGCGGTGCCGCCACCGCGACAGCCCGATGGACGTTCGAGCCGTCCCTCGAGGCCGGTGCGGTGGTCCAGCCCGGCGACGTCCTCGGTGTGGTGGCCGAAGGTCCGTTGCGACACCGCATCCTCGTCCCGCCGGACATGACGGCAGGCCGGCTGGCGCGGCTCGATGGGGGCCGGTACACGGCGGATGAGGCCATCGGCCGTCTCGAGGTGGACGACGGCGGGCGCGACCTCTTCCTCGGCCACGACTGGCCGATCCGCTGGCCGAGGCCCGTCCGAAGCAGGCGACTCCCGGAACAGCCGCTCGTCACCGGGCAGCGCGTATTCGACATGCTGTTCCCGATCGCCCGCGGCGGGACAGCCGTCATCCCCGGCGGCTTCGGGACGGGCAAGACCGTCGTCGAGCAGTCCCTCGCCCGGTGGTCGGATGCGGACATCGTGGTCTACGTGGGATGTGGCGAGCGCGGCAACGAGATGGCCGAGCTGCTGGCCAGTTTCCCGAAGCTGGTTGACCCGCGGTCCGGGGCCCCGCTGCTCGACCGAACGGTCCTGATCGCCAACACGTCGAACATGCCCGTGGCCGCACGCGAGGCGTCGATCCAGCTCGGCGTGACCATCGCCGAGTACTTCCGCGACCAGGGCCTCCACGTCGCCCTGCTCGCCGATTCCACGAGTCGCTGGGCCGAGGCCCTGCGCGAGATCGGCGGTCGCCTGGAAGAGCTGCCCGGCGAGGAAGGCTTCCCTGCCTACCTCGGGAGTCGACTCGCGGCCTTCTACGAACGGGCGGGAAGAGCTGATGTCCTGGGCATGCCCGAGCGCGAGGGATCGATCACGCTGGTCGGTGCCGTGTCGCCGCCGGGTGGCGATTTCAGCGAGCCGGTGACCCAGGCGAGCCTGCGTCTCGCCGGGACGTTCTGGGCCCTCGATGCGGACCTCGCTCACGCCCGCCACTTCCCGGCGGTCGGTTGGACGCTGTCATATGCGCTCGCCGTGGATCGCCTTGCCCCGTGGTATCGCGAGATGGTCCACCCGGCCTGGGCTGAACGACGCGCGAAGGCGATCGACCTGCTCGCCCGGGAGAAGCAGCTGCTCGATATCGTTCAGCTCGTCGGCGCCGACGCCCTCCCGGATGGCGACCGCGTGGACCTCGAGACCGCGCGTCTGCTCCGTGAGGCCTTCCTCCAGCAGCACGCCTTCGATCCAGTCGACGCTGCCAGGCCGCTCGACGTCCAGTTCGCCCTGCTTGACGCCGTCCTGGCGGCGGGCGCCGGGCTGCATGCCGCGATCGATCGCGGGGTGACGCTCGAGCAGGCGCTCGATTCCGAGGTGCTCGGGGAGCTCCGTCGGGCTCGCGCCTGGTCCGGCGATGACGTCGCCGAGCGGCTCCGAGCGTTGGCGGCGCAGGTGGCGGACCTCGTGGCGGAGGCGCCGTCATGAGCTTGTCCGTCCGTCGCCTGCACGGCGTTGAGCGACTGGCTGGTCCACTCCTGATCGTACGCCGTCCTGCCGGGATCGCACTCGGTGAGGAGGTGGACATCAGGGGCGACGATGGACGCGTCCGCCACGGCCAG
>JAOUEG010000336.1 GCA_029858845.1 Chloroflexota bacterium
TTCGCTCCAGCCGCACATCCGGGCGTTCGTGGAGCGGGCCGTGACGTTCACCGCGTGCCCGGAGTGCGGCGGCAGCCGTCTCAACGAGCCAGCTCGGTCATCCACGATCAACGGCGTCAACATCGCCGACGTCTGCTCCATGCAGATCAATGACCTTGCCGAGTGGTTGCGCGACGTGGGTGAACCGTCGGTCGCGCCCCTGCTCGCCGGCCTGCAGCGCGCGCTCGACTCGTTCGTCGAGATCGGGCTTGGCTACCTTTCGCTCGACCGACCGTCCGGGACGCTCTCGGGTGGCGAGGCGCAGCGCACGAGGATGATCCGCCACCTCGGCTCGTCGCTGACCGATGTCACCTACGTCTTCGACGAGCCGACGATCGGCATGCACCCCCACGACATCGCACGGATGAACGCGCTCCTGCTGCAACTTCGGGACAAGGGCAACACCGTCCTCGTCGTCGAACACAAGCCGGAGGTGATCGAGATCGCGGACCATGTCGTCGATCTCGGGCCGGGCGCCGGGAGTGCCGGTGGCGCGATCGTGTTCGAGGGCACAATCGAGGGCCTGCGGGCCAGCGGCACGCTCACCGGGCGGCACCTGGACGACCGGGCTTCGCTGAAGCCGTCCGTGCGGACATCGTCGGGCGCCATGGAGGTTCGCGGTGCCCGCACCAACAACCTCCAGGACGTCGATGTCGACATCCCACTCGGTGTGCTGGTGGTCCTGACCGGCGTGGCCGGATCGGGCAAGAGCTCGCTCATCGACGGCTCCGTCGCAGGTCGGGATGGCGTCGTGGCGATCGACCAGGGCGCGATCCGCGGATCGCGCCGAAGCAACCCGGCGACCTACAGCGGACTGCTCGATCCGATCCGCACCGCGTTCGCGAAGGCCAACGGCGTGAAGCCCGCGCTGTTCAGCGCCAACTCGGAGGGCGCCTGCCCCACGTGCAACGGTGCGGGCGTCATCTACACCGAGCTCGGCTTCATGGAGACCGTCGCTACCACCTGCGAGGACTGCGAGGGGAAGCGGTTCCAGTCGGCGGTGCTCGACTACCACCTCGGCGGCCGCGACATCAGCGAGGTGCTCGCGATGTCGGTCACCGAGGCCGACGAGTTCTTCGGCACCGGCGCGGCGCGTACGCCGGCCGCGCACTCGATCCTGCAACGCCTGTCCGACGTCGGACTCGGCTACGTCACGCTCGGCCAGCCGCTCCCGACCCTGTCAGGCGGCGAGCGGCAGCGGCTGAAGCTGGCGGTGAACATGGCCGGAGCGGGCGGCGTCTTTGTCCTCGACGAGCCGACCAGCGGCCTCCACCTCGCCGACGTCGAGCAGCTGCTCAGCCTGCTCGACCGGCTGGTCGACGGCGGCACGTCGGTCATCGTCATCGAGCACCATCAGGCGGTCATGGCGCATGCGGACTGGATCATCGACCTCGGTCCTGGCGCCGGACACGATGGCGGCCGGGTCATCTTCGAGGGCAAGCCCGCTGCGCTCGTCGCCGGGCGCTCCACGCTCACCGGTCAGCACCTGGCGACGTACGTCAGAGCCTGACCAGGGACGATGGGGAACTCGCGGGGTGCGCCCTCGTCGCGGAGCCAGATGGCCATCGTCGACGGCACCACGGCACCACGGCACCACGGCACGACGGCTCGTCGGACGGTCGCGCCGAGATCGGCGGTCACCGATCGCAGGTCCACCTCGTCGCGCAGTCGGTCGGAGAAGGCAGCGGTCGTCCGCTCCCCGTCGTAGCGCGATCGGTCGCAGCGGCGATCGATCGCGTCCGTCGCGGGTGGCGTGCGCTAGGGTAGTCGGCTCATGGAAGTGTTGACCGACATCGTCACGTGGGCTACCCAGCTCATCGATTCCCTGAGCGCGCTGGTCACCGACGCGCCGATCACGTACCTCGTCATCTTCGGCATGGCGGCGTTCGACGTCATCTTCCCCATCCTGCCGTCCGAGGCCGTCGTCACCGCGGCAGCGGTCCTCGCCGGCCAGGGCCGGCTCAACGTCATCTGGGTCATGGTCGCGGCGGGCATCGGGGCCTTCGTCGGTGACAACGTCGCCTACTGGATCGGGCGGGCCGCCGGTCGACCGCTCGTCGAGAAGGTTCTGCGTGGCAACACGAGCCAGCTCGAGGCGGTCCGCGAGCATCTCCACGAGCGCGGCGGCATGTTCGTCATCATCGGCCGCTTCGTCCCCGGTGGGCGGACCGTGGTCGCTCTCGGCGCCGGCGTCCTGCACTTCAGCTGGCCCACGTATCTCGCCTACGACGCCGCGGCCGCCGTCATCTGGGCCATCCAGGCCGCATTGCCGGGGTTCATCGGCGGCTCGCTCATCCAGGACCGGCCGTGGTTGGCGATGCTCTTCGGCTTCAGCCTGTCCGTGCTCATCGCCGGCGGCGTCGCCCTCGTCCAACGGCGCCGCTCCGGCAAGCGCACGCCGGAGGTCCCGCTCAGGCCGGCTGTCGTCGGCATCGGTGGTGTCGTCGCGGACATCGAGGTCCATGGGCGTGACGAGGCTGGGCCGGAGGCGCATGACGGTGATCCGCCGACCGTGACCCCGGTCGAGCCAGACGCTGCCGTGGCTCGCGACCGGGACTGAGCACGTCCGTCCCGCCCGCTTCCAGCCGGACGGCACGTCCGCCGACCACCCTGCCATGAGCCGAGTCACATCGCCACGGATCTGTCGGTGGCTTGCCTGGTCCCGGGGCAGCCCGGCACCCCCGGCACCCCCGGCATCCCGTAGCATCCGGCGTCCCGTGGTCCCCATTCATGACCTCTGCCTCTTGGACTCGGCGCGAGTCATGTGGCGTGATGTTCTGACGCGGGAGGCGACGAAGCACGGCCCACGACGTTGGCCGCCTGGACCGCGCGGAGCCACTGGCGGACCCGGCCCGTGCACGTGAAGGAGACGCCATGGGTGCGTTCCTCAGGGCGGG
>JAOUEG010000033.1 GCA_029858845.1 Chloroflexota bacterium
CCTCGCTCTCGAACTCCACCGCCCTGGGCGCCACGATGTCGCGAGGGGCGAGGTCGCCCGCCTGCACCTGGAGTGACTGCTGCGGGAAGAGGTCCACACCGAGGATGGCGGTCATCACCAGGATGAGGATCGCCGACGCGATCCCGAGTCGCGTGGCATCGCCTCGGGTGAAGGAGCTCAGTGAGGACGGCCTGTGGGTGAGCATCAGCTGATCCCGACGGGAGGCCCGTCAGTGCGTCCCGCCGTCGTGGGCCGTCAGGTCGGCCTTCGCAAGGGCCTGCGCCACGAGACCGCTCACGACCTTTCCGTCGGCGCGCCCACGGGTCCGCGGCGACAGCCAGCCCATGACCTTGCCGAGGTCGCGGGCGGACGAGGCGCCGGTGGCGGCGATGGCCTCCGCGATCAGGCCGCCGATCTCGGCTTCGCTGAGGGGGGCGGGCAGGTAGCCGGAGAGGATGTCGATCTCGGCCTGTTCCTTGTCAGCGAGGTCCTGGCGCCCGGCGTTCGTGTACGCCTCCACCGACTCACGGCGCGTCTTGACCTCGCGGCCGATGACCGCGAGGTACTCGTCGTCCGTCAGCGGTCGCTGGTTCTTCTTTTCGGCGCCATACGCGGCGTTCGCGACCATCCTGAGGACGTCACGGCGCAGCACATCACCAGCGCGCATGGCGGCGATGATGTCCGTTTGGACTCGATCGTGAAGGGACACCGGTCTTGGCTACCTCGGGCAGTACTCGGACGCCCGCGGGGCCGCAGGGATCGGACGGGACGAGGCGCTCGCCTCGGATCGCTCAGCCGACCTGCGTTCGGGCGTTCTTCTTGCGCTTGGCTTCCTTGCGCTTTCGCTTCACGGAGGGCTTCTCGTAGTGCTCACGGCGGCGAGCTTCGGCGAGGATGCCACTCTGCTGGATCTTCTTGTTGAAGCGGCGCAGGGCGCTTTCGAACGTCTCGTTCTCTCCCACTCGGACTTCAGCCAATCGGTGTTCACCTCCTCGAGCCAAGGTTCGTGCGACGTGCGTGCGGTTCGCGGCCAGCCGAACTCGACGCCAGCCCCGTGGACGGGCCACAGAGCCGCCGGAGTCTACCCGAGGCCTCCGGCACGGTCAAACCCGCGGACCGTCCCTCGGACCACCCCGCATCCAGCCGGTCCGGGCATCGTAGGATGCGGGGAACGGCTGCCGTGATTGGAATGCCATGGCGACGACCCTGCTGGATCTGCTCGACACCGCGGTCAGGCGCTACGAGGCGCGCAACGCACTGAGCCTCCGTCGCGACGACGGGACGACGACGCATTGGACGTACCGCGAGCTCGGCAAACGTGCCCGGATCGCCGCCTGGCGGCTGCACGCGCTTGGGCTCCAGCCCGGCGATCGTGTGTTGACCTGGTCGCCCTCGACTCCCGCGCTGCCGGCCGCGTATTTCGGGGCGATGTTCAACCGGCTCATCTACGTCCCACTCGACCAGCGGATGTCCGCGGATGCCATCGAGCGGATCCGGGTCAAGTCGGGCGCGGCACACCTCCTGGTGGGGACGGGTCGCGATGCGCCCGACCCGAACGCGATGGGCATGGGAGACTTCCCGACGACCACCATCGAGGACCTCTGCGCCGACCCGGACGCGACCTTCCCGCCGGACTGGGAAGCCCAGGTGGACGCATGGCCGCCACCCGACCCGGACGACGTGTTCCAGCTGGTGTTCACGTCCGGCACGACGGGCATGCCGAAGGGCGTGATGCTGGCCCATGACAACATGCTGGCCGCCGTCGGCACGTTCCATCGGATCGTCCCGCCGATGGAGCACCGGCTCGTCTCCATCCTGCCGCTGTCGCATTCGCTGGAGCAGAACGTATCGCTCTACTACGCGATGGATGTGGGGGCCGACATCCTGTACGTGCGGAGCCGGAACCCACGTGTCATCTTCGACGCGCTGCGCGACCATCGGGTCACGACCATGCTCGTCGTCCCGGCGATGCTCGACCTCATCTGGTCAGCCATCTCCCGTGAGGTGGCCAAGCGCGGTCGGGAAGCCGCGTTCGACCGTTCGCGGCGGATCGCCAGGCGCCTGCCGATGGGGCTCCGACGCGTGATCTTCCGCTCGGTGCACGCGCAACTCGGGGGCAGCCTGCGGCTGCTCGTCTCGGCCGGAGCCTACCTCCCGCCGGCGCTGCAGCAGGGGTTCGAGGATCTCGGCATCATGGTCCTCCAGGGATACGGGGCGACCGAGACGGCGGCGGGCGCCGCCACGACGTTCAAGGACCACCCGACGGGCTCGGTGGGCACACCGCCGCCGCCGATCGAGATGCGCATCGCAGCGGACGGCGAAGTGCAGTTTCGTGGGCCGACCATGTTCAAAGGGTACTGGCAAGACCCCGGCGCCACGCAGGCGGCCTTCACCGACGATGGTTGGTACATGACCGGCGACCTCGGGAAGCTGGACGAGAAGGGGCACCTCATCCTGCACGGCCGCAAACGCGACATGATCGTCCTGCCCAACGGCTTCAACGTCTTCCCGGAGGACATCGAGATCGCGCTGCGCGACGCCGGCGTCCGCGACGCCGTGGTGATCGAGACGCTGCCGGGCCGGATCGAGGCCATGGTCCTCGGGCCCGACGGCCCAGTCGGCGGGCAGGCGCCGCCGGAGGCTGAGGTGCGCGAGTCGATCACCGCTGCCGTCAAGCGGGCGAACGCCGTGCTCGGAGCCAACCAGCGCGTCGCCGCCTGGCGCCTCTGGCCCGAACCGGACTTCCCAAGGACGCACACGATGAAGGTCAAACGCGATCCCGTCCGCGCCTGGGCCGCCGAATCCCCTGGTGCGTCCTCGGTGGACGGCGGCGAGGCCCCGGGCTGAGCCGAGCCTGGATCTCAGGACGGGATGTCGACCCCGATCCCGAGGTTCTCGAGCGCCGACTGGATATCCGGTGCGGCGGGGTCGCGGGCCTCGCCCGGAAGCCATGAGTACAGGACGACCGTCGAGCCCACGATCCGGATGACGTGCACCGTGCCCAAGGGGGCCTGGACACGTCCGGGCCCGCTCGCGAGATACCCGGCCTGCTCGCGCGCCGCCGCGGCCGCCTCACCGGCGTCGGACAGTTCGTAGACGACCACGTACCCGCCGCCCGGGTCTTCCGGCAGCTGGACCTGGTAGACGGCCCGTGCCGCGTCCGCGAGCCGCTCGGCCTCGGCCGGTCGGAACGGTACCTGGGCGTCCGTGAGGATGAGGCTGCGCGCGCCCAGGACCCGGACCAGGTCGGCGCGCGTCAGGGCGACCGTCGGGCTGACGGTGAGATCCGGACCGGCCGGGACCGGCGGGAAGGTGGTGGCCGGACCGTCCGTCGTCGCACATCCGCCGAGCAGGATGGCCGCCACGACGCCGACGGCGAACGGGGACGCGCGACGGACCCGCGACGGCGTGGGGCCCCTCATCCCGGCGGCCACTCGAACGGGCGTCCCCCCATCAAGTGCAGATGAAGGTGATCGACCGACTGCCCGCCCCATCTGCCGACATTGGTCACGACCCGATACCCGTCGGCGGCGATGCCCTCTGTCCGGGCGATCTCGGCGGCGGCGGCGAACAGGCGACCCAGCAACGGCCCGTCAGCGTCCGTGAGCTCCACTGCGGAGGCGATGTGGCGGCGCGGCAGGAGCAGGATGTGGGTCGGCGCCCGGGGGGCGATGTCACGGATCGCGATGACCAGGTCGTCCTCGTGGACGCGCTCCGACGGGACCTCCCCGGCTACGACACGGCAGAACAGGCATTCGGACGCGGTATCGCTGCTCATCTCATCCTCCTCGACCTCACCAGATCGTGGGCTTCGCGCTCATCAGGAATCCGATGGTCCCTACCAGCCCCGCCATCAGGTACGAAACGTAGCGTTGCCTCCGGGCGCGATCCTTCCAGACGCTGTCGTCCGCGGACGCCTTGACACCGATCAGGCGCCGCAGGTTCGGTCGCTGGATGAAGAAGGCGATCGCGAGATTCACGAAGTAGATCCCGAGCGCGAACATGAGCCAGGGCTGCTGCAGCATCGCCGGACCCAGATACGAGACGAGGCCGATCCCGGTCAGCGCCAGACCCGCGCCGATGATCACCGTCCCATGCGACTGGGCCCACAACAACCCGCGCACGACCCCGCTCTCCGACTCGACCGTGGCGCGCCGCGTGCGGAGCGCGAACGGCAGCAGGATGGACGGCAGGAACAGGGTGATGGCGAGGGTGACGTGGACGAGCAGCAGGATCGGGAACAGGTTCGCGGGCATCGCGCTGGATTGTACGGTCAGACGGTCATCGGCCCGTTCAATGGCGTCGGTGGGCCTGCAGGCTCACCCAGTCGCCTTCGTGGGCCCGGCCGGCGATCTTCAGCCCGGCCGCCTCGAACGCCGCGCTCACGTCCGCTTCCCGGTCCACGAAGATACCGCTCGCCAGAAGCGTGCCGCCGGGCCGCAGCTCGTCGCCAAGCAGGGGCGCCAGGGGGACGAGGACGCCGGCGATGAGGTTTGCGAGTACGACGTCGAATGGCGGATCCCCCGAGGGCACGCTCCCGACCCGCGCCCGGACGCGGCGCGCGACATGATTTCGCCGAGCGTTGACGGCCGTCGATTCGATGGCGATCGGGTCGGTATCCACGCCGACCGCGCCGGCGGCACCGAGCGCGAGCGCCGCGATAGCGAGGATCCCTGAACCGCAGCCGACGTCGAGCACCCGGGCGCCCGCCAGCGCCCCGCGCTCGGCCAGGGACTCCAGCGAGGCGAGGCACAACCGGGTGGTCGGATGAAGACCGGTCCCGAAGGCCATGCCCGGATCCATGGCGATGACGACGTCGCCGGGAGCGCGGCGGTGGCGGCGCCAGGTCGGCCGGATGACGAGATGTCGGCCGACGCGAAGGACCGGGAAGTGCGCCTTCCAGGCCTCTGCCCAGTCCTCCTCGTGCACGAGCCGCGTTCGCAGCTCGCCGATGGGGCGCAGGCCGAACGTCTGCAGATGGCCCAGCGCCTCGGCCGCGTCCGCGGCAGCCGCCTCGCTCGCGACACGATCCCGCGCCGGCACGTAGCCGCGCACGACGGCCGGCCGTGCCGGGTCTACGCGGGCGCCGAGCCCCTCGTCCACGAGTTCGAACGCCGGCTCCACGGTCGTGCCGCCGGAGGCATAGCGGGCCAGGATCTCGGACACCGCCTCGACCGCTTCGAGGTCGGCCTCGACCGACAGCTCCAGCCAGGCATCCGCCCTGGTTTCCGGATCGCGGGCATCGCCCGCGCGCACGGGACGCGCCTCGGCCGGCCCCGGGGCCGCCATCAGAGTCCGAGCTTCTCGCGAAGGCCGGGCTGGCCGGCCTGCTCGCCGGCTTCCTTGGCGTAGGCCTCCAGCAATTCCCGCTGCTTCTTGGAGAGCTTGGTCGGGACCTGCACGTCGACGAGGACGTGGAGGTCTCCGCGCGCGCCCGACCTCCGGAGGTGCGGAACGCCCTTGCCACGGAGGCGGATCTCGGTCGCCGGCTGGGTGCCGGCCTTGATCTCGACCTCCTCATCACCGTCCACCGTCGGCACGCTGATCCGGGTGCCGAGCGCGGCCTGGGCGATGGAGACCTTGGCCTCGTAGTAGAGCTCCGTGCCGTCCCGCTGGAGGCTCGGGTGCGGTGCGACGTGGACGGCCACGTACAGACTGCCGGGTGGACCTCCGCGCGGCCCCAGCTCGCCCTCGTTCGTCAGGCGAATCTGATGACCCTCGTCGATCCCTGCGGGGATCGCGACCCTGAGCGCACGCTTGCGCTCCGTCCGGCCATCGCCCCGACAGGTCTCGCACGGTGATTCCACGACCTTGCCCTCGCCGCGACACCGCGGGCAGGCGCTCACGTTGACCATCTGGCCGAGCATCGTCTGGCGGACGCTGCGTACCTCGCCCCGACCCTGGCACTGGGGACACGTGACGGGCTCCGTCCCGACCTTCGCGCCGGTCCCCGAGCAGGTCTCACAGCGGTCTAGGACCCGGAACTCGATCTCCTTCTCCGTTCCGTTGACGGCCTCCTCGAACGTGATCCGAAGGTCATAGCGCAGGTCCGCCCCCGGCTGCGGGCGGCCTCGCCGTGCGGCGCTGCCGCCGGCGCTCCCGCCGAAGAAGGCGTCGAAGATGTCGCTGAACCCGCCGAACCCCTCGAATCCGGCGCCCGGGCCGCCGGTCGATCCGTCCACCCCGGCCCGTCCGAACATGTCGTAGCGCTGACGACGCTCCGGGTCGGACAGGACCTGGTATGCGTCGTTGATCTCCTTGAAGCGGTCGTGTGCCGCCGGGTCCGCACTCACGTCCGGGTGCCACTGCTGGGCCTGCTTGCGGAAGGCGCGCTTGATCTCGGCGTCGCTTGCGCCGCGCTCGACGCCCAGGATCTCGTACAGGTCGCGCTCGGTGGTAGCCATCGCGACGAAAGTCTACGAGAGGCGGGGCGGATCCGGAGCCGGAGCGACCCGAGCGGCCGCTATCCGTGCCCCTCGCCTCGCATCGGCGTCGGGTGACCCCGTTCCCCTCACGACGCAGCCAGCGCCGCAGCGCGCGCGATGACGGCATCGAACATCGGGACCGTGAGCCGCCCGGTGAAGGTGTTCTGCTGGGACGGATGGTAGGACCCGAGCAGCAGGTACGGCCCGATCGAGACCTCGGCCAGATGGCCGAAGCGCGGCTTGGGCCGGACCGGATGACCGGTGGCCGCGACTGCTCGCAGCGCGGCATCCCAGCCGAACTGACCCAGCGCGACGATCACCCGCGTCGATCGGAGCAGCCCGAGTTCGCGCTCGAGGAATGGCGCGCAGGCGTCACGTTCCTCGATCGTCGGCCGGTTCGCGGGTGGGGCGCAGCGCACGGCGGCCGCGATGTACGTGTCGTGGAGGGTCAGGCCGTCGTCCGCCCGGCGCGAGGACGGCCGATCCGCCAGGCGCGCCCGATGGAGCGCGGCCCACAGGAAGTCACCCGAGGCGTCGCCGGTGAACACCCGCCCGGTTCGATTCCCGCCGTGGGCGGCCGGGGCCAATCCGATGACGAGGATCCTGGCGTCCGGGTCGCCGAACCCGGGGAGTGGGCGGCCCCAGTACGGTTCGTCACGGAAGCGAGCGACCTTCTCGAATGCCACCCGTTCTCGCCAGGCGACCAGGCGCGGGCAATGCCGGCAGTCGACGATCTCCCGCGTGAGTGCCTCGAGGGCGGCGAGGTCGGTCACGTCAGCAGCAGCTTGTCGAGCCGGCGCGACACGACGGCCAGGCCGATGAAACCCATGACACTCAGGTAGGCCACGTGAACGAGCAGGATCGGGCTGATCGCCCCCACAGTCAGCGATCGGATCAGGTCCACGCCCTGGTAGAGCGGCGTCAGGCGGACGATGACCTGGAGCACCGGGGGGTACGTCTCGATCGGGAAGAAGGTCGCGGAGAACAGGAACAGCGGCAGGATCACGAGCTGGATGAGATCGAAGTCCTGCCACGTCTTCATGAACGACGTCGCCGCCATGCCGACCGCGCCGAACGCGAATCCGATGAGCAACGCCGACGGGACGACGAGGATGGCCCATGGCGAGACGACCAGACCGAAGACGAGCATGACCACGACGAAGCCGAGGGCGTACAAGCCGCCCCGGATGAGCGCCCAGGCAAGCTCTCCGACGGCGATGTCGCCGGGCGACAGCGGGGTCGACAGGATCGCCGTGAACGTCTTGTTGTAGTTGAGCTTGAAGAAGAAGTTGAACGTGCTCTCGTTGATCGCTCCGTTCATCGACGCGCTCGCCAGCAGCGCCGGGGCGACGAACAGCTGGTACGGGATCGGCTCTCCGTCCGGTCCCGGGATGGTGCCGATCAGGGCACCGAGCCCGAAGCCGATCGAGAGCAGGTAGAAGAGCGGCTCGAAGAACCCGGACAGGATGACCAGCCAGGTGTGGCGATAGACGTACACGTTGCGCTCGACCAGCCGCATCGACCGACGGCTGCCAGGGATGAGCAGTGGCGTGAGCCGGAGCGCCGTCATCCGCGGACCAGGCGCCGGCTGATGTTCCGGACGGCAAGGACGGTACCGACGCCGACGAAGGTCAGCAGGACGGCCAGGTGGACGAGCGCCAGGATCGGCTGCTCGGTGATCGTCCCCAGCGACAGGGCGCGGGTCAACGCCACGCCGTGATAGAGCGGCGTGAGCCAGGCGATCGGCTGGAGGAGCAGCGGCAGCTGGTCCACCGGATAGAACGTGCCGGAGAAGAGGAACAGCGGGGTTATCCCGAAGCGGAAGACGGCGTTGAACTTCTCGACCGTTCGCTGCGTCGCCGAAAAGGCCGCGATCGGCGCCGCGAAGGCGAGGCCGGTCAGGACGGCCGCCGGGATCGCCAAGCTGATCAGGGGCGAGGACGCGGCCCCGAACAGCACGATCATGATCGTGAAGACGGTGGTGATCAGCGTCAGGCGAACGGTGATCCACGCGAGGTTGCCGAGAGCGACGTCACGCCCGGAGATGGGTGTCGCGAACATGGCATGGAAGGTCCGGTTCCAGACAAGCCCGCCCATGATCGGGAAGGTCGCCTCGAAGGCGGCCGATTGCATCGCCGTCGCCGCGAGGAGCCCGGGGGCGAGGAAGACGAGGTAGGGCACCCCACCGAGCGCCTCGGACGTCCCGTCATCGACGTACGCGCCCAGACCGAGCCCCATCGCCGTCAGGAACAGGACAGGGAGCAGAAAGGAGCTGAACAGGCTCGCCCGGAAGGTTCGGCGGTACTGACGGAACCGGTGCTCGAAGACCCGGCCGAACGTCGTTCGCGGGTGGGCCAGAGAGGCCATCAGTCGGCGAGGGACCGGCCGGTCAGCCGCAGGAAGACGTCTTCGAGCGAGGACCGCCGCACGAGGACCGCCTCTGGCTGGAGACCACGCTGGTGGACCGCCGCCGCCGCCGCCTCGCCGTCGTCCGCGTACAGGAGGATCCGATCGGGCAGGTGCTCGATCCGCTCGGCGAGGCCCTCGAGCCGCCCGTCAAGGGTCTCGCCGATCCCCGGGGCGAACCTGAGCTCGGTCACCTCCCGAGTCGAGTACCGCTCGATCAGGCTGCGGGGGCTGCCCTCGGCCACGATCTTCGCCTTGTCCATCACCACGAGCCGGTCGCACAACTGCTCCGCCTCGTCCATGTAGTGGGTCGTCAGGACGAGTGTGACACCCCGTTGCTTGAGTCGATACAGCCGATCCCAGAGGAGATGGCGGGCCTGCGGGTCCAGGCCGGTCGTCGGCTCGTCGAGCAGCATCAACTCGGGCTCATTGATGAGCGAGCGTGCGATCGTGAGCCGCCGCTTCATCCCCCCCGACATGTGCTCGACTTGATCGCCGGATCGCTCCGCCAGCTGCGCGAAGTCGAGCAGCTCGTCGGCACGGCGCCCGCACTCGGCGCGGGACAGGCCGAAGTAGCGTCCGTAGATCACCAGGTTCTCGCGGACGGTCAGCTCGTTGTCGAGCGTGTCCTGCTGGGGGACCACGCCGAGGCGCGCCCGGATCTGCGGCCCGTGTGACGCGGGATCATGACCGAGGACCCGGAGCGTGCCGCTGGTGACCGGCGACACGCAGCCGATCATTCGCATCGCGGACGTCTTCCCGGCACCGTTCGGACCGAGGAAGCCGAACGACTCGCCCGGCGCGACGTCGAAGTCGATGGCATCGACCGCCGTGAACGAGCCGAACCGCTTGGTCAGGCCTCGGGCATGGATGAGCGGCGATGGATCGGTTGCGTCAGGCAGGTGCGGCATCGGTCCGGCATGGTACCGCCTGTCGTCATGGGCCGGGTCGGGAGCCGCCGTCGCGTCATGAGCCGGGTCGGGAGCCGCCGTCGCAAAGGCCCGAAGACCTCCGCGGAAGCCATGCCCGCCCTCACGCCGTGCCGACGCGGGTTATGCCTGCCCACGGGCAGCCCAGGCGCGGGCCGGTATCACGAACGGACCATCGCCGAGGACCGTACGGCAGCGATCACGCAGAGCGGCACGATGACCTGGATCCAGACTCTGGACGTACGCGCCGGCGGGCCCGACGCCGTGTGTGAACGGCCCCCACCACTCTTCGAAGGTCGGATGCTCGAGGTCTGCCACGAGACTGGTTTCGATGACCGAGGCCAGGCCGGCGGCCTCGAACAGTTGGGAGAGGTGGCCGCCGCGGGCCCCCGGCAGGTTCGATTCGTCCACGACCCCCGGGTGGACCTCGCGAGCCACGGACCAGAACGTCCCCAACGGTCCGAAGCCCCCGGCGTGATCCCAGACGGAGGCGGCGATCGCACCGCCAATGCGCGTCACCCGGGCCATCTCGCGCAGGCCGGCCACTGGGTCGGGCATGAAATGGACCACGAGCTGGGCCACCGCGGCATCGAACGACGCGCTCTCGAATGGCAGGGCCTCGGCCGACGCGCGCCTGATGTCGACACCGGGCATCCGCGACCGCGCCGCCTCGACGAACGACCCGGACGGGTCGACGGCGGCCACCGAGGCGGGGCCAAGGCGTCCGACCAGTTCAACGGTCAGCGTCCCCGGGCCGCATCCGACATCGAGGACCCGCTGGTCCGCGGCCACGCCGGCGAACTCGACGAACTGCGCGGAGAGCCGCCGGGCGTAGCGACCCATGAACGCGTCGTAGGCAGCCGCGGCGACGTCGAAACCCATCGCAGTACGGTACCCCCGCCCGTACCTCGGCGTCAGGCGACGAGGCGCGGCGCGCGGCGTGTCGCCCCGTCGACGAGAAGCCGTCCGTCGGCCCGGATCAGCTGCCGATCCGCTCCAGGCGCTCATCGCTGCCCATCAGGATGAGTTCGTCGCCCGCGGCGATGACCGTGTCGCGATGAGGGTTGAAGGTGACGTCCGAACCTCGTCGAAGCGCGATCGGGCTGACCTGGAGCCGGCCCGGCAGGTCGAGGTCCCGGAGCGACCGTCCGACGAACGAGGCGGGCGGCGCGACCTTGACGATGCCGAAGCGCGGGGCGACGTCGAGGTAGTCGATGACGTCGGGGATCGCCAGCGAGTGCGCGGCACGTATCCCCATCTCGCGCTCCGGGTAGACGACGCGATCGGCTCCGACCCGATCCAGGATGGCGCCGTGGAGGGCCGTCGCAGCCTTGGCGATGACGTGACCGACGCCCAGGTTCTTGAGCGCCATGGTGGCGAAGATGCTGGCCTCGGTCGACCCGCTGATGGCCACGATCGCGTAGTCGAATTCGCCGGCGCCGACCGATCGCAGAGCCGTCTCGTCCGAGGCGTCCAGCTGGACGGCATGGGTCACCTCCGGAGCGATGTCGTTGACCGCCGCCTCGCTCAGATCCACGGCGAGAACCTCGTGGCCCAGGTGCTCCAGCTCGCGTGCGGCGGCCGTGCCGAACCGGCCGAGGCCGATGACCAGGATGGACGACTTCATGGCAACTCCTTGACGAGCGGGACGCTCAACCGATGCGCATTGTCTCGACGGCGGGCCGCGACCGGACCGGTCGCGCACGGGCCGTCATGGCCAGGACCAGGGTGAGCGGGCCCAGCCGGCCGATGAACATCGCGACGATGGCGATCAGGCGGGCCGGATCGGGCAATTCGCGGGTGATGCCGGTCGACGCCCCGACGGTGCCGAACGCGGAGATCGATTCGAACAGGACCTGGACGAACGTCGCGCCCGGTGTGGTCAGCTCCAGCAGGAGCGCCACACTGAAGGCGATCGCGATCGACAACAGGGCCACGGACAGGGCGCGGTAGATCAGGGCGTGCGGGATGCGGCGACCGAAGGCCATGGCCGACGGGACACCCCGCGCACTGGATACGATCGCCACCAGCAGGATGCTGAAGGTGTTGACCTTGATGCCCCCCGCCGTCGAGCCCGACGCTCCCCCGATGAACATCAGGGCCATGACAACGAACAGCGACGCGACGGTCAGGCCCGCGGTGTCCAGAGCGCTGAAACCG
>JAOUEG010000337.1 GCA_029858845.1 Chloroflexota bacterium
GCCTCCAACGTGGTGATCACGGACGATCTCGACGTGCAGCTCGGCTACGTCGCCGGGTCGGCTGCGTTGAACGGGTCTCCTGTCGGCGTGAGCGTCGCGGGGTCGGTCATCACGGCCGACTACTCCGGAGCCTACGGCCCACTCGGGCCGGGCGCGGTCGCCGTGCTGCGCTTCCGGGCTCGCATCGATGCGGCGCTCCCCATCGGCACGACCGTCACCAATGTCGCCGACGTCTCGTGGAACGATCCGCCCCAGGTGCTGAGTGCCAGCGTCTCCATCGACGTGGGCGGCATGCCCGGCGTGGGCGCACTGAACGGCACGCTGTGGCACGACGCCGACTTCGATCGGGTTCTGGATCCCGGCGAGCGCAGCCTCGCGGGCTGGACGGTGGCGCTCGAGCGCAACGGCCAGCCGATCGCGTCGGTCGTCAGCGATGCCAACGGCGCCTACCGCATCGGCGGGCTGTCTCCGAACGACGTCACCAGCGACACCTACGCGCTGCGCTTCCGCGCGCCGGGTGCGGGGCCTGGCACCGCCGCCCTGGGCACGGCCAATTCGCCGTTCACCGACGGCCTGCAGCAGATCACCGACATCGTGGTGACCTCGGGCGCGAATCTCCAGGGCCTCGACCTGCCCATCGATCCCAACGGCGTGGTGTACGGGGCGCTGCCGCGCACGCCCGTCGCGGGTGCAACGCTCACGTTGCTCGACGCCGGCAGCCAGAGCCCGCTCGACGCCAGATGTTTCGACGACCCGGCGCAACAGGGGCAGGTCACGGGCGCCGACGGCTACTACAAGTTCAGCCTGAACTTCTTCAGTGGGTCCTGTCAGAGCCCGGGTGACTACCTGATCGCAGTGACGCCCCCCGGCTCCACCTTCAACGCCGGCGTCTCCCAGATCATTCCGCCGACCTCGGACGCGTCCACCGCGGCGTTCTCGGTGCCCACCTGTCCGGGCAGCGCCAGCGACGCGGTGCTCGCCACGGCCGAGTACTGCGAGGTGCAGGAATTCGAGTTCGCGCCCCGCATCTCGATACCAGCCGGAAGCCCGGAAACCGTCTACCACCTCCACGTGACGCTGGACGCGAGCCAGATGCCGGGCTCGAGCCAGCTCTTCAACAACCACATCCCGCTGGACCCGGTGCTCGGCGCCGACGTGAGCCTCAGCAAGACGACGCCGAAGGTCGACGTGAGCCGGGGCGATCTCGTGCCCTACGAGATCACACTGCGCAACCAGCTGCCGGCCGAGCTCGTGGGGCTCGACATCGTGGATCGCTTCCCCGCCGGCTTCCACTACGTGGAGGGCTCGGCGCGCCTCGACGGCGTGCCCGCCGAGCCGGCGGTCGCGGGGAACGAGCTCACCTGGAACGGCTTGAGCGTCGAGCCCGCAAGCGGCCGCACGCTGCTCCTGCTGCTCGCGGTGGGTGCCGGCGTGAGCGAGGGCGAGTACACCAACCGCGCCCAGGCCTACGACGGCGCGACGGGCACCGCCCTGACCCTCGAAGCACAGGCCACCGTGCGCGTGGTGCCGGATCCCACCTTCGACTGCACCGACGTGCTGGGCAAGGTCTTCGACGACGCCAACCGCAACGGCATCCAGGACCAGGGCGAGCGGGGGCTGCCGGGCGTGCGCCTGGCGACGGTGCGCGGCCTGCTCGCGACCACCGACGCCCACGGTCGCTATCACATCACCTGCGCGGTCGTGCCGCGGGAAGATCGGGGCAGCAACTTCGTCCTCAAGCTCGACGACCGCACCCTGCCCGCCGGCTATCGCATGACCACGCGACAGGTCCAGGTGCAGCGCGCGACCCGCGGCAAGGCCCTGCGCCTCAACTTCGGTGCCGCGATCCACCGCGTCGTGGGGCTCGACCTGGCGGACGCGGTATTCGAGCCGGATTCCGACGAGATGCGGGCTCAGTGGAAGCCCCGGATCGACCGGCTCCTGGAAGAGCTGGACAAGGCGCCCGCCATCCTGCGCCTGTCCTATGTCGCCGACGTGGAGGCAGCCGACCTCGTGGAGCGACGCCTCGACGCGATCAAGGCGCGGATCGCGGAGGCGTGGAAGGCGCGCGACGGCGATCCGCTGAGCATCGAGACCGAGGTGTTCTGGCGCCGCGGAGGTCCGCTGGAGAGCCCGCCCGCCGAGCATTCCGATCGCAGCGCACTGGGCTCGCTGCCGTCGGTGGATGCGGGTCCGCCGCTGGCGGAGGCCTCGCGGGGCCAGGCCGTCGAGCGGCACCTCCCGATCGACGAGCCCTTCACGAAATGGTCGCAGGATCCCGCGTTCCTCGAGACCCAGCTCGGTGACAAGTTGGAGGAGAGAGCGATCCTCGCGGAGCGACCAGAAACCGTGAAGCTCGCGAACGTCGTGCCGCCGATCCGCTTCGAGTCGGGTGTCGCGGACATCCCCGTGAGCACCGTCGAGCGGCTGCGGGAAATCCTCGACAGCATGCGGCACCTCCACAACGTCCGGCTCCACCTGGTCGGACACGCCGACGACCAGCCCCTGTCCGAGACGCTCTCCGAGGTCTACGGAGACAACGAGGGGCTCTCCCGGGAGCGCGCCGGCGAGGTCGCGGAGTTCCTGCAGGCCGCGCTCTCCCTTCCGCCGGAGTCGATCTCCTTCGCGTGGGCCGGCGCCAGCCAGCCGATCGCCTCGAACGACACGCCCGAGGGACGAGCGCTCAACCGACGCGTGGAAGTGGAAGTCTGGCACGACGAGATCCAGCAAGAGATGGCCCTCGAGGAGGTCGTCGTGCCCGCGGAGATCAAGCGGGTCAAGATCTGCCGGACGGAGACGGTCTGCAAGCTGCGCTACCGCGAGGGGAACGCGCGGCGCGCGCGCGTGCGGAACCTGATCCCGCCGCTCCACTTCAGCGAGGAGACGGCCGACGTCCCCGCGGAGTTCATACGCCAGGTCGGAGAC
>JAOUEG010000338.1 GCA_029858845.1 Chloroflexota bacterium
CGGCGAGGTCACGCGCCGCGAAGCCGCGATCCTGGCCGAGGTGGGATCGGGCCCGGCGGCCGTATCCGCGAGCGCACCGACGCTGGTCAAGGTGGGAACTCCCTGGGGTCTGCCCACCCTGCTGGAGACCGGCCTGGTGGGCGAGCCCCTCGATCCTGCCGCGGTCCGTCGCGACCGTGAGGCGGCGATCGCACGGGTCGTCCCCTGGCTTGCGGCGATGGTCCGACCGGCGGCGCCGGACTCGTGGCCCGCGGCGGATCGCCGCCTGGATGACCTGCTGGGGAGCCCGATGGCCGCGTTCGCATCGGCCCTGCCCCCCGACGCCGCGGAGCGGCTCCTGGCCAGCCGGACGCTGGCGATCGTGAACCCGCTGCGAGCGACGCAGCTGCCCGACCTGATCGAGCACGGCGACGTCAGTCATCCCAACCTGCTGGTGACGCCCCAGGGCACCCTCGCCGCGGTGGACTGGGAACTCGGTGAGCTCCACGGCCTGCCGGGTCACGACCTCTTCGGGTTCCTCGCCTACGTTGCAGTCGCCGGTGCGCGGGCGACCGACGCCCGGAGCCAGGCGAGCGCGATCACGTCGGCCATGGCTGAGCCGGATGGGTGGATGGACCGCGCTGCCGGCGACTATGCAAGGCGCATCGGGCTGGACGCCGCGCTCCTGCCCGCCCTCGCCGCCGCCTCCTGGGCGCGGCGCGTCGTCGGACTCGTGGAGCGCCTGCACGACGGACGCCCGCGGGCCATCTCCCCCGACACGCTCGCCTGGCTGCGGGACCACCGCTACGTGGCTGCCTGGACCGCCGCGGTGGAGCGCGCGGACCACGCTCGGGCCGGATCATCGGTCCCGGTCCGCGCGGCCGCGCCGATGGACGACACCCCATGACGGAGCGGCCCGCGGGACCACTCGTCCTGTACATCACCAACGGGTTCCCATTCCCGCTGACCAGCGGCTACCTGCGCCACTACTTCCTCATCGGCCGACTGGCGGATGCAGGCTGCCGCGTCATCCTGCTCTCGGTCGTCGGCGTCGACCATCGGCCCGAGCATGCGGCCGCGATGGCCGACAGGACCGAGCGCGTCGAGGTCTTCGCGTCGACCGATCGCGGGCGCGGGGTGCGACAGCGCTGGATGCGGCGCCTCCGGCGCGTCCTGCCCGTCGGCGGCGGCGATCCGGCGGCGAAGCGTCTGGCTGCGCGCGCGGAACAGATCGTGACCTCGGAGCCCATCGATGCCGTCGTCTTCACGGGCAGGCGCACCGATCGGGCCCTCACCTCCCTGGGGCGGCTGCCCGTCATCGTCGACATGTGCGATGCGTCGTCACTGCGGGTCGAACGCCAGATGGCGGTTTCGGGGCGCGTGCGGCGGATCGCCCTGTGGATCCAGCGGGTGCAGCTGCGGCGGACCGAGGCCAGGATGCTGCGTCGCGCGGACCGACTGCTCTTCGCCTCGGCGCGCGACCGCGAGGATCTGCTGCCCGGGCCCCGCGACCCGCGGGCGGTCATCGTCCCGAACGGCGTCGACGTCGCCTACTGGGCCAGGACCGACCGGAGCCTGGGGCGCGATGCGATCGTGTTCACCGGTGCCATGAGCTACGCCCCCAACGTCGACGCGGCCGTTCGGCTGGCTCGCGACATCCTCCCCCGCGTGCAGGCTGCCGTGCCCTCCGCCAGCCTGGCCATCGTCGGGCGCGATCCGACGCCGGCGGTCACCGCCCTGGATCCGCTGCCCGGGGTCCATGTCACAGGCTCGGTGCCCGACATGCGACCGTATCTCGAGGGTGCGAGCGTGTTCGCGGCCCCGCTTCGATTCGGTGCCGGCATCCAGAACAAGCTCCTGGAGGCGATGGCGATGGAAGTGCCTGCGGTGGTCTCGACCATCGCCGCCGATGGCCTCCGGACGGAGCGTGGTGACATGCCACCCGTGACGGTCGAGGACGACGAAACGGCCTTCGCGGAGGCGCTGATCCGCGCCCTTCGGGCGGCCGCGGACGATCCGTCACCCGATGCGGCCGCCCGCGCGTTCGTTGCGCGGCACTTCAGCTGGGAGGAGTGCGGGCGCGTCATGCTCGACCAGATCGAGGTCGCGCGAATGGCCGGCCCCGCGAACGACTGATCGGCGCGGCGGCTCCCGCGACCGCTCGGTTTCGCCAGCCGGGCCGGAGGGTTGCGTCCACGCACCGTGAGTCGGGCGCCGGACGCTGGGAATGCCGCCGGGCGACTATCCTTATGCCCCGTCGTCCGCGCCCAGTGCGCGAGCGGCGACACGCTCGGGGGCGACGACGCTCACCGATATCGATAGCGGCTCGCGGATCGGTGTGCGGTCCCGGCCACAAGGGGAGCGCGTGGAAGTATCAGGCTATCTCGCGGTCGCGCGACGCTGGTGGTGGACGCTGCTCGTCGCGACCTGGGTCGCCGCGATCTCCGGATACGTCGTGGCGTCGCAGATCCCGCCGACGTACGAGGCGAAGACCCAGCTCCTCGTCGGTCCCTACAACACGGACACGGACACCCTGCGCGCCGCCGGTCAGCTGGTCCAGACCTATGCGGAGCTGGTCACCACGGAGCCGCTGCTCGATTCGGCCATCGCCGAGGTCGGGGCAGATATCTCGTCCGGCGAACTGGCCACCGACACGCGGGTGACCGCCAACGACACCACCCGCTTCCTCACGATCCGCGTCCAGAACACGGATCCGGTCCTGGCACGTGACCTCGCCAACGCGCTCGCTGACGAGATCACCCTGCTCGCCTCCCGCGGTACGAGCCGGCCCGAGGGGCAGCTCCAGGTCGTGGACTTCGCCAAGGCCCCCACCTCGCCGATCGCGCCGCAGGTGTCGCTGATCGTCGGCCTGGCCGCCATCGCCGCCCTGCTTGGCGCGATGGTCCTCGTCATGCTCGTGGAGTACCTCAGCGCCACGGTGCGG
>JAOUEG010000339.1 GCA_029858845.1 Chloroflexota bacterium
TGGGCACCATGCAGGCCAAGAACCTCGAGGAGCTCGAGCTCCAGGCACCCTTCGTCGAGCGAACGCTGCGGCCCCTCGCCGCCGGCCTGTCGGCCCGGATGTCCCGCGTCGCGTCGTCGTCCTTCACGGAGCGAACCGAGAAGAACCTGGCCCTGGCCGGCAACCCCGGCAATCTCCGCGTGGCGGACTGGCTGGGGATCAAGGCCATCGGCGCCATCGTCGGCGGGATCCTGTTCTTCGTGCTGTTCGTGATCCTGGGACTGCTGAGCTTCCCGCTTCCGATCGGCCTGGTCATGGCCGGCGTGGGTGTCGCGTTCGGCTACATCATCCCCGAGTTCTGGCTGGGCGGCCGCGTCAAGAAGCGCCAGAAGGCCATCCTGATGATGATCCCGGACACGCTGGACCTGCTGACCATCTCCGTGCGCGCGGGCCTCGGCTTCGACGCCGCCCTGGGCAAGGTCGTCGAGAAGCTCAAGGGCCCGCTGTCCGACGAGTTCCGGCGGGCCCTGGCCGAGGTCCGCGTGGGGAAGGCGCGCCGCGATGCGCTGCGCGACATCGTCCCGCGCACCGAGGTGGCGCCGCTGACCAACTTCATCGGCGCGATCATCCAGGCCGAGCAGCTGGGCGTGTCCGTCTCCAAGGTGCTCCAGGTCCAGTCCGAACAGCTCCGCATCGAGCGGCGCCAGCGGGCTGAGGAGCAGGCCGCCAAGGCCCCGATCAAGATGCTGTTCCCGCTGGTGGGGTGCATCTTCCCCTCGCTGTTCATCGTCATCCTCGGCCCGGCGATCATCCTGATCATCCAGAACCTGGTCGTCTGACCCCGCCCGTCGCGCCCCCGACACCGATCGACGTGGCCGACTCGGCCGGAGGATTCGCGGCCCGCAACGTCACCCGCGAGGCGGATCTGGCTACCTCGCTGGAGGTGGCCGGCTCCCTGTGGGCCAAGTTCATGGGGTTGATGGGGCGGCGCTCGCTGGCGCCCGGCGAGGGACTCTGGCTGCCCGAATCCAATGGCATCCACATGATGTTCATGCGGTTCCCGATCGACGCGATCTTCGTCGGGCGACCGGAACCCGTGGGTTCGGGCGGATCCGATGGGTCCTCGGCGGCAGCCGAGGGCGTTGGCGCGGCGACCGCCGACACGGGCGTGGGCGGGGGCGCCGGGGTCGGCGAAGTCCGTCGTGTCCTGTCCATCCACCGGGCATTGCCGGCGTGGACCGGACTGGTCCCGCTCGTGCGCGGCGCCCACGGCGTCCTGGAGCTGCCGTCCGGCACGATCGACGCCTCCGGCACGCAGGTCGGGGACCTGATCCGGATCAGCTGAGTCGCGTTCGGGGCGCTTCGCCGCCGGCGCACGATGCGGGCGGCGCGGCCGGTCGAGCCGCGGATACGTGGCCCAGGTCAGGATGCCCGCATGGCACGCTTCTTCGAGGCTTCGACGCGCCGATGGCCGGGGACGTCAGGCGATGCCGACCGGCTCGCGATCCGGCCTGGCCACGACCTCCTCCGAGGTGGGCGGGGCGACGACGGCTTCTGCCGGCTCGAGCGCGCCCGGGTGCTCGGCACTCCGGTGCAGGCGGAGGTACTTGAACCCGAGCCGGGCCTCGGCCCACCGGACGGTGGCGGGCAGGTCGCGCACGTCGACGGGTTGCACGAGCACCGGATGGTCGAGGTCATGGACCGTGTCGTGGAGCTGGAGGCGACAGCGCCCGGCCGCCAGAACGTTCAGCGCCCATTCCGACCGCTCGGCGAGCGGCACGACGATCCGGAACCCTTCATAGGTCCGGACCGCGTGGATCGGCGTCAGGTGACGGGTCCCCGTCCGGCGGCCGAAGTGCTCGAGCGTTCCGATCTCGGATCCGCCACTGCCGGACCAGCCGTGCTCCACGAGCCAGGGGTTCAGGACGTCGTTGGTCCATCGGAGGCCCGCCCGGGGGAAGCGGCGCCAGTAGACGGCCAGGGCGGCGACCATCGCGGCCGCGACACCGACTGTCGTGAGGACTGTGAACTTGCGCACCTGCGCGCCTCCTTTCGCTCCGCCAAGCGTGCGGGTTCCGGGAGCGGCTCGCTAGGGCCGAATGACCCCGCGTGGGCCGACCGGACGTCCTGCCGTATCGTCCTGGCGCGCGGGCAGCCGGCACCGGTCGGATGAATCCCTCCGAGACACCCCTCTCGGTCGTCCGGGCCATCCTCGACCGGGTCCTGGACGCGGCCTTCCCCGCGCGGTGCGCAGGCTGTGGCCGCGAGGGACCGCCGCTGTGTCGATCCTGCCTGCCTGCCCTGGACGCGCGTCTTGACCTCCCGGCCGGGGTGCCGCTCGGGCTGCCCGCCGAGATCCCCGTCCCATTGCTCCAGCTCGAATGGTGCGCACCGTTCCGGGGGATCGTGCGCGATGCGCTCCATCGCCTCAAGTACGCGGGCGAGCGACGTCTGGCCGAGCCGCTCGGCATGGCCGCGGCGCGCCGCTGGGAACGCGCGGGCGTCGGCGCCGACCTGGTCATGCACGTGCCCGTCCACGCCGAGCGCGCCCGTGCTCGCGGCTACGACCAGGCCGAGCTGGTCGCCCGGGTCGCGGCCCGGCACCTGGACCTCCCCTTCGCGGCAGGACTCGTTCGCGTCCGGGCGACCACGGCCCAGTTCGATCTCGACCGTGCCGACCGTGCGGCGAATGTGGCTGGGGCGTTCGCCATCGCCGGCGCCGGGTCCTCGCGCGTCGGCGACGGTCGCGTGCGCCCGGGTGCCGACGTGCGCGGCCGGTGGGTCCTGCTCGTGGATGACGTCATGACCACCGGAGCAACCCTCGCCGCGTGTGCCGGCGTCCTCGAAGCGGCCGGCGCGATGGCGGTGTCGGCTGTCACCATCGCCCGCGAGCGATAGGGCGCGACACCCGTGAGGACCGAGCTTTAGACCCGCCCCGAG
>JAOUEG010000340.1 GCA_029858845.1 Chloroflexota bacterium
CAGACTCGGGGCGACATGGTCGCACGATGCTTGGAGGGAGTCTGATGATCGCCAGGACCTGGCGCGGCAGGGTCGCCGCCGGCAAGGGGCACGAGTACCTCGGCGTCGTCGGGCGCACGGGTCTGCGGGATTCCCGGGCGACGCCCGGGAACCGCGGCTTCTACGTCATGCAGCGACCGGCGGGCGACCACGATGAGATCCTCACCGTCTCGCTGTGGGCTGATGCAGACGCGATCCGGGCGTTCGCCGGTGACGACATCTCTCGCGCGGTGTTCTACCCGGAGGACGATGATCACCTGACCTGGCGGGATCCGCACGCGGATCACTGGGAGATCGTGGGCGATGTCGAGTAGCCCTGGGTCGGTCGAGTAGCGGGGTCGACCCCCCGAGCTGTTGCGCCGGCGACGAGCTTCGCTCTCGAACTGGCCGCCCGGCCGTACCATGGTGGTGCGAACGATCCCCGACCCAGGAGACCTTCCGATGCCCCATGTCGCGACGTCCCCGACGGACCTTCTCGAATCCATCCGGCCGTCCGCCCGCCTGGCTGGCGATCGGCTCGTCATCGACGACGAGGCCACGTTCCGCGGCAGCGTGATCCGCGACCTCGCCTGGACCGCCGCCTTCTCCACGGATGAGGCGACCACGGCTGCGGCGCAATGGATCGTGTGGGAGGCAAGCCAGACGCTGGGCGCCCCCTCCGCCAGTATCCAGGAGCTGTACGACGCGCGGGCCCGCGGCGAGGTGAGCGGCTTCACCGTGCCGGCCATCAATCTTCGGGCGCAGACGTTCGACATGGCCCGGACCGTCTTCGAGGCCGCCGCCGCCGCCGAGGTCGGGGCCGTGATCCTGGAACTTGCCCGCAGCGAACAGACCTACACCTTCCAGCGACCGATCGATTACGCCACCTTCGTGCTCGCGGGGGCGATCGCTGCCGGCTGGCGCGGTCCGGTCTTCATCCAGGGTGACCACTACCAGTTCAACGCCAAGAAGTACGACGCCGATCCGGAGGCGATGACCGAGGAGATCCGCCGGGCGTGCCGTCTCGCGGTGGATGCGGGATATCGCAACATCGACATCGATTCGTCGACGCTGGTGGACCTGTCGAAGCCGAACGTCGACGAGGAGCAGCGTGAGAACTACCGGCGCGCCGCCGAGCTGACCGCTCTCATCCGGACACTGGAAACGGACGGAGTGACGGTGAGCGTGGGTGGCGAGATCGGTGAGGTCGGGACGCAGAACTCGACGGTGGCCGAACTTCGGGCCTATCTCGACGGATACCGACGCGAGCTCGATGCGCGTTCCCCCGGCGCGATCGGGATCTCGAAGGTGAGCGTCCAGACCGGGACGAGCCATGGTGGCGTGCCGCTCCCCGGAGGCGGCGTCGCCACGGTGAAGCTGGACTTCGACGTCCTGCGCGAGCTCGGCGTCGTCGCCAGGGAATACGGTCTGGCCGGCGCCGTCCAGCACGGCGCGTCAACGCTTCCGGACGAGCTGTTCCACCGCTTCCCGGCCGTGGAGACCGCGGAGATCCACCTGGCCACGGGCTTCCAGAACGCGCTCTATGAGCATCCCGCGTTCCCGGACGAACTCCATCGTGAGATCGAAGCCTGGTGCTTCGCCAATGCGGCGGGTGAGCGGAAGCCTGACCAGACCGACCAGCAGTTCGTCTACACGACGCGCAAGAAGGCGATCGGCCCGTTCAAGCGCCAGCTCTGGGACCTGGCCACCCGTGACGAGATCCTGGAGGCGCAACGCCAGAAGATCGCGTTCCTGTTCACCGAGCTGAACGTCAATGGTTCGCGCGACATGATCGCTGCGTACATCCATCCGGTGCCGTTCCACCGGCCGCTGCCGGAGGCGTTGCAGGCGGCTGTCGCCGCCGGCTGAGGTCGCGCAGATGGCGATGGGTTCCGCACGCCGTACGATGGGCTGCCAGACCAGGCAGGAGCGAAGGGACGAACCTTGAACCGCGGCCATGACGAAGCGCGCGAGGCGTTCGCCGGTCGTCTCGGCGAGATGGCGCTCGCGTCGATCGAGATGCACACGATCTACCTCGGCGAGCGCCTTGGGCTGTATCGCAGCCTGCGTGACGACGGCGACGCCACGTCGGTCGAGCTGTCGGCTCGCACGGGAACGGACGAGCGCTACATACGCGAATGGCTGGAGCAGCAAGCCACGGCCTCCATCCTCGAGGTCGACGACCCGGCGAAGCCGCCGCAGGAGCGGCGGTTCGCCCTCCCGACGGGTCATGCCGAGGTCCTCATCGACCATGAGAGCCCATACCTGGTGGGACCTCTGGCCCGGTTCCTGGTCGCGTTCGCTCAACGGATGCCGAACCTGATGGAGGCCTATCGGACGGGCCGCGGGGTGGACTGGGCCGACTACGGCCCCGACGTCATCGAGGCGCAGGAGGCCGTCAACCGACCGCAGTTCCAGCACTTCCTGGCGGAGTGGATCGGGGCGATGCCGGATGTCGAGGCGCGGCTGAACCGCGGCGGCGGACGCGTGGCCGACATCGCCTGCGGCACGGGTTGGTCGTCCATCTGGCTCGCGCGGCACTTCCCCGGCACCGAGGTCGATGGGATCGACGTGGATGCCGGGTCCATCGAACGGGCCACGGCGAACGCGGTGGACGAGGGCGTCGGCGAGCGTGTCCGGTTCCTGTTCGCCGACGCCGCCGATGCCGCGGGTGCCGGTCGATACGACCTCGTGACGATCTTCGAGGCGCTCCACGACATGCCGCGACCGGTGGACGTACTGGCCGCCGCACGGCGCCTGCTCGCCCCCGGGGGTGCCGTCCTGATCGGTGACGAGCGGGTCGCGGAGACGTTCACCCCGGGGGATGATACGGACCGGATGTTCTACGGCTACAGCACCCTTGCCTGCCTGCCGAACGGCCTCCACGACCAGCCCTCC
>JAOUEG010000341.1 GCA_029858845.1 Chloroflexota bacterium
GGAGGCCGCGGGGAGCCTTCCCGATCGGCTGCTCGCGGCGCTGCTCGCCGGTGACCGTGCCGGCGGCGACCGTCGCGGGCGACAGTCCGCCGCCCTGCTGGTGGTCCGGGACCGCGGGGGCTACGGTCAGGGCGACGATCGCTGGGTCGACCTGCGCGTGGACGACCACGCCGACCCCGTCCCGGAGCTCATCCGCATCCGCGGCGTCTGGCGTGTCCTCATGGAGCGTCCGAGTGCCGACGACCTGGTGGCCATCGATCAAGCCGTCGCCTCCGAGCTGCGCGATCGCCTGTCCAGCCTGGGCTGGGCGCCAGATGCACCGGGCGCGGACGAGGCGTTCAGGGCCCGGCTGCGTGCCGAGTTCGACGCCGTGTCGCGGATCGGTGAACCGCGGGACGCCGGAGAAGGTTGGGGGCCGGCCTGGGATGCCGCCCTCCTCGGGTGGATGGGCGTGGCGAACCTCGAGTCACGGACGGCGGCGTCCGGTTGGATCGATCCGGTCGTCCTGGAGCTGATCCGCGCCGAGACCTAGACCCGACCGATCAGTCGGCGATCCGCCGGAAGATGGCAACGGCGTTCTGGCCGCCGAACCCGAATCCGTTCACGGCCACCGTCTCGACCCGGGCTCGGCGGGCAGCCACCGGGACGTAGTCGAGGTCGCATTCAGGATCCGGGGTGTGGAGGTTGGCGGTCGGCGGGATGACGCCGTCGCGGATCGCGCCGACTCCGGCGAGGACACTGGCGATCCCGGCGGCGCCCACCAAGTGCCCGATCATCGACTTGGGCGAGCTGATCGCCACCCTGCGCGCGTGCGCTCCGTACGCCGCCTTGATGGCTCGAGTCTCCGTCACGTCGTTGAGCGGAGTGGCGGTGCCGTGCGCAACGATGTAGTCGATCTCGTCCGGCGCCACGCCGCTGTTGCGCAGCGCGTTCGTCATCGCACGCGTTTGTCCGCGTCCGGTCGGCTCCGGGGCGCTGATGTGGAATGCGTCTGCGGTCAGTGCGCCGCCGAGGATCTCGGCCAGCGGCGTCGCGCCGCGCTCCTGCGCGTGCTGCAGTGACTCGACCACGACCACGCCGCCCCCCTCGCCCAGGACGAACCCGTCTCGAGTCCCGTCGAACGGTCGCGACGCGGTTCGCGGGTCGTCGTTGCGCCTGGAAAGTGCGGTCATGTTCGAGAGGGCGGCGACGCCCATCGGCCAGATCGGCGCCTCCGACCCGCCCGCGAGCACGACGTCGCATTCGCCATCGCGGATGAGCCGCAGGGCGTCGTGGAAGGCGATCACGGAGGTCGCGCAGGCCGCGACCTGGGTCATGACCGGGCCGGTCAGGCCGTACTCCATCGACAGCATGCAGGCGCCCATCGAACCCGACAGTGCCGGCACGGCGAACGGCGAGACGAAGCGCGGTCCCTTCCGGTCGTGGACATGCGTCCCGTCGATGATCTGCTCGATGCCGCCGCCGCCGGTGTTGACGACGACGCCGACGCGATCCCGCTGCTCGGGGGTCATCGCCTCGAAGTCGATCCCGGAATCCGTGATGGCCTCCTTTCCGGCGGCCATCGCGAAATGGATGAACCGACTCATCCGCCGGGCCATCTTCGGGTCCATCACGGTGGTCGGATCGAAATCGAGCACTTCGGCGGCGATGCGGACCTCGTGCGTCGATGCATCGAAACTCCGGATCGTGCGCGTCCCGGTCACCCCGGCCTGCAGGTTCGCCCAGTAGGTCGGGAAGTCGTTACCGATCGGCATGATGGCGCCGAGGCCGGTGACGACCGCTCGGCGGGCGGGATCTAGTTCAGGCACGGAGACTCCTCGAGCGCTGCGTCGCCCGATCGTAGCAGCCCGACCCCGGCCCAACGGGTGCGGAGTGCCACTCAATCGCCGTCGTAGCGCTTGAAGATGATCGCCCCGTTATGGCCGCCCAGACCGATGTTGTTGGAGAGGGCGTAGCGGATCGGCAGTGCCTGCGTCTCGGCGACGACCCAGACATCGCACTCGGGGTCCTCGTCCCGGTAGTTGATCGTCCCGGGAGCGCATTGTTCGGCCACGGACATCACGGTCGCGAAGGCCTCGAACGCGCCGGCGGCACCCATCAGATGGCCGGTCATGGACTTGGTCGCACTGATGGCGACGGCGCGGGCGTCCCGCCCGGCTCGTGTTCCGAAGACCGTGTTGATCGCTTCGGCTTCCCGCTTGTCGCCCAGCGGCGTCGAGGTCCCGTGCGGGTTGATCAGGTCGACCTCGTCGGCAGGTACTCCGCGCCGGTCGAGTGCCATCTGCATCGCCCGGGCCGAGCCGATGCCGGCGTCGATCGGCTGGATCATGTCCCAGCCGTCCGCGGCAGAGCCGTAGCCGACGACCTCGGCATAGATGTGTGCCCCGCGGGCCTTGGCCAGTTCGAGATCTTCGAGGAACAGGGATCCGGCGCCCTCGCCGAGGACGAACCCGTTGCGGGTGAGGTCGAAGGGCCGCGAGACGGTCGACAGGTCCTCACCTGGGCGGGGCATGCCCATGCCGCGCATGTTGGAGAACCCGGCATGGCCGACTTCGAGGAGCGGCGCTTCCGTGGATCCGGCGATGACTGCCACGCAGTCGCCTCGGCGGATCGCCTCGGCCGCCTCTCCCACGTTGTGCGTGCCGGTCGCACAGGCCGAGACCATGCAAACGTTGTGTCCGATGGCTCCCGTTTCGATGGCGATCATCCCCGAGCAGCTGTCGACCAGCGCGTTGGCGATGAAGGTCGGGGCGACCGTCCGGGGCCCGCGCTCATGGAGCGCCGCGTAGTTCTCGATCATGAGCGACTGGCCGCCGGCCCCGGACCCGAAGATCACGCCTACCTCGGTGCGGTTCTCGTCCGTGAGCTCGAAGCCGGAGTCCGCCAATGCCTGCTTGGCGGCGGCGACGCC
>JAOUEG010000342.1 GCA_029858845.1 Chloroflexota bacterium
AGGGAGCGCTCTGCTGAGCGTCATCGGACCCACTCCTCGGCGGTCCGGAAACGAAGGCCGCCCGGGTCGATCCTAGCCGCGCAGGCGCTCGTGCAGGAGGGCGATGAAGGCCGCACGGGATGCCTCCCGGACGACGTGGACGTTCGGCGGACGACCGGTCAGGCCCAGGTGGTCCACCACGGTCTGCCCGGCGGTGAACTCACCCCGGGTCTCGACGACCACGTTGCGGTGCTCCACGCGCGTGGCTACGCGCGGATCCAGGGCGACGGCCATGGCGATCGGGTCCGGCAGGTCGAACCCGGCCAGGTGCGTCTCGTGGGTGGCGAACACATCCACCTTCGCCTGGATATCCATGGCCAGCGCGGCGAGCGGTCCGAGGCCGCGGATCGTGGCGGCGTCGTCATGGTCGATGACGGCGTAGAGCCGTGAGATGTCCCAGCCGACCATCGTGATCGAGGCGTCGCTTGCGAAGACGACGGCGGCCGCCTCCGGATCGGCAAAGATGTTGAACTCGGCGGCAGCGGAGACATTGCCGACCGCATCGCTGGTCCCGCCCATCACCACCATCGACCCGATCCGCGCCGCGAGTGCGGGATCTCGCCGGAACGCCAGGGCGATGTTGGTGAGCGGCCCGAGGGTGACGAGTGTGAGCGCGCCGGGCGGCTGCGACCCGATCGTCTCGACGAGGACGTCGACCGCATGGCCGGATGACGGCCGACGGCCGGCGAGCGGCAAGCCGATGTCGCCCATGCCGTCCGTTCCGTGGACGAACTCGGCGGTGAACAACTCGCGCTCCAGCGGAGCCGCGGCGCCCGCAAAGACCGGCACGTCCGTACGTCCGGCCCGTTCGACCGTGAACAGCGCGTTCTGGACCGCCTGTTCCAAGGGCACATTCCCAGCCACGACGGTGATGGCGAGGACGTCGATCCCCGGATCGCGCAGGGCCATCAGCAGCGCGACGGCGTCATCGGACGCGGTGTCGGTGTCGATCAGGAAGGAGCGCTTCGTCACCTGCCGAGTGTAGTCACCCCGTCGAAGGCCGCGGCGAGATAGCCCACGGTCCGATCCGGCGGTCCTCCGGCATCCGCCGACGTCGCCTTCGCCAGCATGACCGCGCCGTCGGCACCAATCGCCCGCAGGGTCGCCAGCCCGAACAGGGTCGGCGCGATCCCGCACATCCCGCACACGACCCCTGGGATTCCACGCCGAACGACGTCCCGCTCCAACGCCTCCAGGTTCATCGCGTCGAGGGCCTGGATCGCCGGGATCAGCTCGTCGGTGACCCGGCCGGCATCTGTGGCGGACGGATAGTGCGCCAGGTCCGTACTGATGACCACGACGACCGCGCCCTGCTGCGATCGCCAGCGAGCGAGCAACACCCCCAGGCGCTCGCCCGCCGAGATCGATCCGTCGGCGGTCGTTGCCGAGACGGACAGTGGCACGATCCGCGCCCGCGGTCGAAGGATCTGGAGCAGCGGGAGCTGGACCTCGATCGAGTGCTCGCTCAGGTGAGGATCCCGATCGTGCCCGAACGGGGGTCCCAGCCCGACGATCTCCTGGGCCAACTCCAGATCCACCGCGACGTCACCGAGCGGTGTCCGCCAGGCCCCGTCCGCCCACGCCTGGATCCCGTGGGACCACGGCGCCCGGTGGTTGGTGCCGAGCACGACGACCGTCGGCTCGGCCCCGAGGGCTGGATCCGCGATCGAGCGCCACCCGGCCGCCGCCACCGCGCCGGAGTAGACGATCCCGGCGTGCGGAACGAGCGCCCCCAGGACGGATCGGGTGCGTCCTCGAGTCGCCGGCTCCGCGGCCGACGACGATGCGCCGGCGGCCGCATACAGATCGGCGACCAGGGCCGCGAGCGCCCCGGGCTGGGCCGGGTAGAAGCTGCCGGCGACGGCCGGCGGACGGATCGCGGCGCCGGTCGGGGTCATGCGCGTCCTGTCGGCGTGAAGCCCGCCCGTGCGCCTGCCTCGGCTCGTCCCGCCATCAGCGCGACGCCCGCGAGCGCATGTCCGCAAACCGGGCAGACCCCGTCGCCTACGAGATGCGACCGAATGCGGTAGCCATGTCGCTCCACCAGCGACTGCCCACAGGCCGCGCAGTGCGTATCCTGCAGCCGGAGTTGCGGGGCATTCCCGACGTAGACGTGGACCAGGCCGGCACCGCGACCGATGTCCGCGACCCGCTGCAGGCTCTCCCAGGGTGTCGCCGGCACGTCCAACATCCGGAATGCCGGGAGGAATCGGCTGACATGCCAGGGCGTCTCGGCGCCGAGCTCACGGACGATCCAGCTCGCCAGTGCGAGCATCTGCGCGTCATCGTCGTTGCGGCCCGGGATCACGAGCGTCGTCAGTTCGAGCCAGATACCCGCCTGTCGCATGGCGACGATGGACTCGAGGACGGGGGCGAGGCGTGCGCCGCACAGCTTCCTGTAGAACGCGTCGTCGAAGGCCTTGAGATCCACGTTGGCCGCGTCGATCAGCGGGCCGAGCAGTCCGACGGCCGCCGGCGTCGCATAGCCGTCCGTGATGAAGAGGTTCCGAAGCCCGGCCTCCCGGGCGAGGACGGCGATGTCCAGGACGTACTCGAGGAAGACGGTCGGCTCCACGTACGTGTAGGCGATGGAGCTCGCGCCCGACGATCTGGCGTCCTCCACGACCGCGGACGGCCGGAGTCGCGTCGTCGGGAGGTGGAGCCCGAGACGTGGTCCTTGCGCGATCTCCCAGTTCTGGCAGAAACGGCAATGGAACGGGCAACCGCCGGTGGCGATCGAGTAGGCGGTGGAGCCCGGAGCGACGTGGAACAGCGGCTTCTTCTCGATCGGGTCGAGCTCGATGGCGGCCGCCTCCCCATAGGCCAGGCACACGA
>JAOUEG010000343.1 GCA_029858845.1 Chloroflexota bacterium
GCGCCGCCGGACTGTCCGATCGGTCGATGACGACCTGGGTGATGCCGTGCCGGTCGCGCAGATCGAGGAAGATCAGCTGGCCGTGATCGCGGCGGCGATGGACCCAACCCGCAAGCGTCGCCGTCGCGCCCGCGTCGGACACGCGCAGGGCACCGCAGGTGTGGCTTCGATAGGGCGTGGCGAGGCTGGCAAGGGGGTCAGACATGGCGGGGCTATCGTAGCCGCTCCGACTCGCGACCTTCTCGGGCCTGATCGACGTCAGTCGCGACACAGGTGCATGCCGCGGCCGGCGAGGACGCCCGCAGCACCGGGCCAGGAATGGTTCGACCTGCATCGCCGCGCACCTCGACCGTCGGATGCTGGGTCGGTTGTCCATCCACCGTCAAGGCGTATCGGCACGACGAGGCCCGTCGGCGCGGCATGGACGGGCCAGACCGGTAGCTCAGCCGGATTTGCGCAACCGCCAGATCGATTCGGCCGGCCAGCGCCGGGACCACGCCAGGGCCTCCGCGTCACGGTAGGTGCTGGTGGCCCCTTCCGGCGGCCGGGGCTCGATGAGGTCCTCGATCGTGAGGCCGTTCGCACGGAACAGCCGGATCCACTCGCCGTATGGCAGCTGGAAGCTGACCTCGTCGTCATCCTCGATCCTGTACAGACCGAAGTAGTCCATGACAAGCCGGTCGCCGGCTCGCTCCTCCCCGACCGGCCAGCACAGGTCGAGGATCGCCGATCCATGATTGAAGGCGAACAGGCCCCCGGGCCGGAGAAGCCTCGCGGCCTCCGGTACGGTTCGATACGGGTCCGCGAAGGTCATCGCCCCGTGATCACAGAAGACGACGTCGAAGGAGGCATCCGGCAGCGGAACGGCTTCCGCGCTCGCGTGGATGAGCGGGAAGTCCACGTCGGCCTCCGCCATGAGCCGACGCGCATGCTCGAGCTGTCGCTCCGACAGGTCCAGTCCGACCGGTCTGGCCCCGAGCTTCGCCAGGGCGACCGACCATTGCGCCGCCCCGCAGCCGAATTCGAGGATGTCCTTCCCGGCGACGTCACCGAGGACATTGAGCTCCGTTTCCGGGATCTGGGTGACGCCCCAGGCCAGCCCGCCATGGATGGCGAGCTGGGCGGCATGCCGCGCCTGGTAATCGTCGCTGTCCGCGTTCCAGGCCGCCTGGTTCTTCGCCTCGTGATCACGCACGGACTGCGGCCCTCCGTCCTGCCCGGGGTCGTGACTCATCGTCAGCCCTTCTCCACCCCGTGCCGGTGCGCGGCGTGGGCTCGGCTGACCTCTCGGGCGAGGTCGGCCAGGGCTACCACCTTCTGCGTGCCCGCCGGCAGGTCACGAAGCTGCACGTCACCGGCCCCCAGCTCGTCGCCGACGATGACCGCAAAGTGGGCGCGATCGCGCGCAGCCGATTCGAGCTGCTTGCCGAGTTTGCGCCGACCGAGTTCGGCCCGGGCCGCGATGCCGGCAGAGCGCAGGTCAGTCGCGATCCGCAGGCGCGCAACGGTATCGTCCGGATCGGCGCCGACCACGACCGCGGTCGGCCCGGCCTCGGCACCGTGCGCGGCGGGAGCGTCCTGCTCCTGCAGTGCCAGGAGCAGACGGTCCAGCCCGACCCCGAAGCCGATCCCGGGCGTGGGCCGGCCCCCGAGCAACTCGACGAGCCCGTCGTAGCGGCCGCCCCCGCCAAGGGCTTGCTGTTGTCCCTCACGCCCCGCCACGTAGAACTCGAAGGCGGTGCGCGTGTAGTAGTCGAGGCCCCGGACAAGACCCGGTTCGAGCCTGTAGGGCACGCGGATCGCATCGAGGTGCGCGCGGACGCCGGCGAAGTGCTCCGCACAGGCAGCGCACAACCGGTCCGTGATACGCGGGGCCTTGGCGTTGACCGCCGCCATCGCCGGGTCCTTGGAATCGAGCAGGCGCAGCACGTTGCGCTCGAGGCGGTCACGCTCCAGGACCGGGAGCTCGCCGGATCGGGCGCGGTAGTAGTCGGTCAGCTCGGCGACGTAGGGCGGTCGACAGGCGAGATCGCCGATGGAGTTGAGCAGGACCTCCACGCCGGTGAGCCCCGCATCCGCATAGACCCGGTGGCCGAGCTCGATGATCTCCGCATCGATCGCCGGTCCCGGATCGCCGATCGCCTCGACGTCGAACTGCCAGAACTGCCGGTACCGCCCGGCCTGGGGGCGGTCGTAGCGGAACATCGGGCCGGTCATCGCCAACTTCACGGGCTGCGGCCATGTCTGCATCCCGTGCTGGACGTAGGCGCGCACGATGCCGGCCGTCGGTTCCGGTCGGAGGGCCCAGGACTCGCCCTCGTCCGTGCGCGGCGCGATGCGGAACAACTCCTTCTCGACGATGTCCGTGACTTCGCCCACACCCCGCTCGAAGACCGCCACCTGCTCGAACATCGGCGTGACGATCCGTCGGTAGCCATAGCGATCCGCCAGGTCGTCCACCAGCCGCTCCAGCCGCGTCCAGGCAGCCGTCTCACCGGGCAGCAAGTCACGCGTGCCACGGGCGGCCCGGTAGGTGGTCATCAGGGTCTGCCGGCCCTCAACCGAGATCCCGCTGGACGTTGATCACGTCCTTGAGGTTCTCGATCCGGCTCATGACCCGGGCGAGCTGCGAAACCGACTGGACTTGGAGCGTGGCGGTCACGATCGCCGTGTGGTCCGGTGCCACTCCGACCGACGCGGCCACGATGTTGACCTTGTTCTCGGCGACCACCTGCGTGATGTCGCTCAGCAGCCCGGTCCGGTCGTACGCCTCGACGCGGATGGCGATCGGATAGGTCTGCGTGGGTGCGGCTTCCCACTCCACCTCGATGAGACGACCCACCTCGCGCTCGTTGGCCACG
>JAOUEG010000034.1 GCA_029858845.1 Chloroflexota bacterium
CGACGCGGACGAGCCGGGCGAATACCTCGACGGGCTGTCGCTGATCCAGGCGATGGTGGAGATCGGGCACCCGTTCGCGACGATCGGCAGCCCGGCCTATCCGCAGGGCCATCCGGACATCCCGGACGCCGCCCTGGCGCAGGCGCTGCGTGACAAGGCGCCGTACGTCGAGCACGTCACCACCCAGATGGATTTCGACACCAGGGCGATCGCCGCATGGGTGCGGGCGCGGCGCTCCGAGGGGTTCACCCCCGCCGTGGTGGTCGGGGTGCCCGGCGTGGCCGATCCGCAGAAGCTGCTCAACATCGCCGCCCGGATCGGCGTCAAGGACGCCAGGCGGTTCCTGCTCAAGAACCTGCGGTTCGTGACCGGCCTCGCGAAATCCGGGGGCTTCTACAAGCCGACGGGGTTCGTGGAGGGGATCGCCCCGATGCTGGCCGACCCGGCCGCGAACGTGACGGGGTTCCACCTGTACACGTTCAACGCCGTCGAGGCGACGGAGGCGTGGCGCCAGGGGATGCTGGCGCGATGAGCCCGGAGGAGATGAGCTGCCGGGCGAGACCGCCGAGACGATGAGCTCCGAGGCGATGAGCCGCGGGACCCTGATCGCCGCGCTCGCCGAGGTCCCGCGCCGACTCGGGGAGGCAGCCCGCCCAGGGACCACGTGGGCGGCGCCGCCGGGCGAGTGGGGCCCGAACGAGGTCGTTCGCCATCTGATCGCGGTCGAGACGGACGTCCACCAGGCCCGCCTCGCCGATCTCGCTGCCGACCCTGGACCGCACTGGGATTGGGTCGAGCCGGCGCCGTGGTCCGGCGAGCCGGGACTCGGGCTGGAGGACCTGCTCACCCGCTTCGAAGCGCTTCGTGCGGCGACCCTGACGATCGTGACGGTGCTCGATGAGACCGGCTGGGCGCGGACCGGGACCCATGCGCGTCTCGGCGTCTGGGATGTGGCCGCGCTGCTGCGCAACGCCCTCGAGCACGACGAGCAGCACCTCGCGGGGCTGGCAATCGGTCGGCGGGACGAACCGCGGTCAGAATGACCGAACCTGACGACCACCACGGTCGTCATACGGGCATGCGGGTATCGAGCGACCGGCCATGGAACTGATCGAGGACCTCGGCGAGGTCGTCGGGTCGAGCGATGACGGCCTGATCGCCCGCGCGCGCGCCGGCGATACCGAGGCGTTCGGCGCCCTGGTCGCGCCGCGCCTGGCCCGGTCGGTCCGGATGGCGCAGGCCATCCTCGCGAGCGAGGCCGACGCGCTCGACGTCGTCCAGGAGACGTTCTTGAGCGTATGGGTCCACCTTGCGGACCTCCGCGATCCGTCTCGCTTCGACGCCTGGCTCAACCAGACGCTCGCGAATCGCTCCCGCGACGCACTGCGTCGGCGCAGCCGGGTCCGCGAGATCCCCGTCGAGGACGTCGACGTGGCCCGCCCGGACCCATCGATCGCGAGTCTCGAGCGGACCGCGCTCCTGGCGGCCTTCGACCGGCTCTCCGTTCCGGACCGGCAGATCCTCGTCCTGCGGCACCTCGAGGGACTGTCGACCGAGCAGGTCGCCGGTCGCCTCGGGATCCCGGTCGGGACCGTCAAGTCGCGGATGTACGCCGCACGTCGCGCGCTCGAGCGCGCCCTGGAGACCCAGCGATGACCATTCCCGACCAGCACCCCATCGATGCGCGGCTGGCCGAAGCCCTGCGCGAGCGGACGCGCGTCGCCGACGCCGAGCTCGACCAGTTGTGGCGGACGATCGTGCGCGCCGCCGAGACACACCCACAGCGTGGTGCCGGGCGCTGGCCGGTCGTCCATCTCGGGCGGCGGCCATGGCTGCTGGCCGCCGCCGCCCTGCTGGCCGTCGGCGCCGTCGGCATGACGCTCCTCATGGCGGGTGGTCCGGGGCCCGACCCGCTGAGCGTCGGGCCCCACAACGGGCCGATCTACGTGACCGGGGATGTCGGAGAGGGCTGGCTCACGGTGGATCTGGCCGATGGCGCCGTAGAGCGCGCCCGCGGCATGGAGCATGTGATCGCCAACGGCCAACGCCTCTCGGATACGAGCTGGTCGCCGGATGGCAGCCGCCTTGCGTATGTCGTGGGCGACGTAGGCGACGTGTTCGTGGTCGACATCCCGGGCGGCTCGCCGGTGCGGATCGCCGACTGCGTTGCGCTCTATCGGTGTGGCGTGGCCTGGTCGCCCGATGGGACCCGGATCGCCGTCTCGGACGGTGGTCGGGTGGACCTGGTCGATCCCGACGGCCTCGTCGAGGCGTCCTTCCGGATCGACGCCGGCCGCCACGTCACCCAGCCGGCCTGGAGCCCCGCCGGCGACTGGATCGCCTACGTCAGCATTACGGCGTCCGACGACTGGGCCGTATGGGCGATCCGGCCGGATGGGACGGACGACCATCAGGTCTCCGCGGCCGCCGAGCCCGGGATGATCGCGCTGGATCCGGCGTGGTCGCCGGACGGGACGCGGGTCTTCTATCTGGGCCAGGCCCGCCACGCCGGTCCCCGTCCCAATGCGGCTCGAGGCGGTGGCGACGACACACCGGACCTGCAGGTCCTGTCCGTCGCCGTGAGCGGACGCGAGGAAGAACCGGTGCTCGTCGACGTGGTCGGCCGATGCTGGTGCATCAACTTCGGGCCAAGCTTCGCCGTCGCGCCGGACGGGAGCGCCTTCCTCGTCGCCACACAGGCGATGCCCGTCGCCGACGGCGTGGGCGCACAGGACGGCCTGTTCCTCATCGACGCCGGAACCCTGGAGGCACGCTTCCTTGGACCCGGCCCCGTCAACAGCCGGGTCACCTGGGCACCGCGACCCTGATCGGTCGTCAGCCCTCGCCGCGGCGTGCCCGGCGGATCTGGTCGGCGTGGTCGTGGCTGTGCTCGCTGTAGATCTCCAGCCAGCGCTCCACGGAGTACGCTCCACCTTCCGTGTGGGTCCCGGTACGGGACCACTCCTCGTCGGATAGGGACCGCAGCAGGTCGAAGCTGGAGGCCCGGACCGCGCGAACCACGGCGAGGGAGGCCTCGATCGCCCGATCGTAGTGGAGGCGCCGCGCCCACTCGGGCTCGTCGTAGCCCTGGATGACCGGTTCGTCCTCGGCGAGCAGGCGACGGAGGCGGACGTAGGCCATCGCCTCGCTGTCGGCCACGTGATGGGCGATCTCGCGAGCCGTCCATTCGCCGGACCGGGGTCGGCGGTCAAGCTCGGCCGGCGTGATACCGGCGAGGGCGTCCGCGACGGCGTCGGCCCCCGACGCGTAGCGGGCCAGCAGATCCTCGCGATCCGTCGTGCTCACGAGCGAGAGCGTAGCAAGGTCCCTCCGCCGCGACTCATCCCGCCAGCGCCTCGATCCGGTCCAGGGCGACCTCGGGGCCGGGCATCGCGGCGACCTCGGCGGCGACCCGGGCGGCCCGGGACCGGTAACCGGGATCGGCGACCACGATATCGATGGCATTGCGCACGGCGCCGGTGCTGACGCCGTCCAGCGGGACGACCTGCGCGACACCGGCGGCTTCGCAGCGGTCGGCGTTGTCCGGCTGGTCCGCCGCGAGTGGCACGATGACCATCGGGCACCCGACAGCGAGCGCGGCAAGCATCGTCCCGGACCCGCCGTGGAAGGCGACCAGATCCGCGTGCGGTAGCAACGCGGACATGGGCACGTAGGACCTCACCGTGACACCGGCCGGGGCGTCGGGCCAGGAGGCGGGATCCGCCCCGAGCGCGACGACCACGTGCGCGCCGGCGGCCACAGCCCCGTCGACCAGGGCCTGCAGGACGGCCCGCTCGCCGGCATTGATCGTCCCGAGCGTGACCGCGACGCGCGGCCGGCCATCGGCCGGCGGAAAGGGATCGGCATCATCCCCGGCGCCATCGTGCCGATCATCCGCAACCGGCCGAAGGTCGGCGGTTCCAGCGGGGTACGGCTCGGCCGGGTCCCGTACCGCCGGGGGCCGGGTCGCGAAGAAGACCATGCCGTGCAGGTCGTCGAGATCAGGGTCGGCGGCGAGACCGTGCCCGGCTCGGAGGGCGTTGAGCGGCTCCCCGGCCAGCGCCCGCATCCGGGGTCGCCAGGCCGTGGTCTGGATCGTTGCGTGCGGGATGGAGCCGCGGTCGGCTGCGATCCAGGCGCCGAAGGCCATGTCCTCCCGGACGATGACATCGGGGCGCCAGCGGCTCACCAGGTCCACGATGCCATCCGCCATCCCGGCGGCGATCGCTCCGCAGAATGCCTGCCGGAAGATGAGCACGGCGCGTCGCCGACCCGTCACGTCAAGCACGCCCTTGATCCGCGAGGCCGCGTCGCCGATCGTGGCCGGTCCCATCGCCGCGAAGCCGATCCCCGCAGCCGAGGCGATCGGCTCGAGGCTCTGGCCACCGACGATCACGACGTCGTGACCCCTGGACGCGGCCGTCCGTGCGAACGGCAGGAGCGGTAGGAGATGCCCCACACCGGGGCTGCTCGCCAGGAGGATGCGCATCGGCGCAGTCTGCGCCATCGGGGAGGGAGCCGCGCGGCGCCCCGCCCCGGTCCCGCCATGCGTCGACGACCGTGCTCCAGCGTTGACGCCGTCCGTCCGCGCCCCTAGACTCCATATCCGACGAATTCACTCGGATATCATGGGAATCACGACCCTGACGACCGCCACGCTCCCGCAGACCCCGCGGCCCATCTACCACGGCTCCGGTGCCGTCTCGTTCTCCACCAAGGGCGAGTACGGCGTGCGCCTGATGGTCCATCTCGCCCGCCACCACGGGAGCGGTCCGGCGAGTCTTGCCGGCATTGCGGCGGAGGAGGACCTGCCCCGGGCGTACCTGGAGCAGCTCGTCGTCAACCTCCGCGAATCCGGGCTGGTCGTGTCGACCCGTGGCGCCCACGGCGGCTACGAGCTTTCTCGTCCGCCGGAGGCGATGACCATGGGCGAGGTCCTCCGCGCCCTGGAGGGACCCATCGCCCCGATGGTCTGCGCGAGCGACGACCCCGAGCACGCCATCACCTGCGACCGATCCGCCCGCTGCACGGTCAATGTGCTGTGGGTGCGCGTCCGGGACGCCGTCACCGGCGCCCTCGACTCCATGACCCTGGCTGACCTCGTGCCCCCGCGCGCGGTCACCCCCGACGACGTCGCCCGCGACGACCATGACGGAGCTATGCCACCACCGTGACCGATCAGCACGCCACCGACCAGCACCTCGTCATCCGCGGCCTGCGTGTCGCGCCGGCCGCGCATCCCGACCGCGAGATCCTGCAGGGGATCGACCTGACCGTCGGACAGGGCGAGGTCCACGCCATCATGGGCCCCAACGGCTCGGGCAAGACGACCCTCGCCTACGCGCTGATGGGCCATCCCGCCTACCTCGTGACCGGCGGCGAGGTGCTCTGGAAGGGTCGCGACATCTTGGCGCTCTCGCCGGACAAGCGCTCGCGCCTGGGCATGTTCCTGGCCTTCCAGTACCCGACCGCGATCCCGGGCCTGAGCGTGGCGTCGTTCATCCGCAGCGCCCTCAACGCCCGCCTCCAGGGCGTGGACAAGGACACGGACATCGATCCGACCGACCCGGTCAAGGGTGGCGTCTCGATGCGGGACTTCCGGAACAAGATGCGGGAGAAGATGGGTCTCCTGCGGATGGACGAGGGGTTCGCCTCTCGCTACGTGAACGAGGGGTTCTCGGGCGGCGAGAAGAAGCGCCTTGAGATGCTCCAGATGGCCGTCCTGGAGCCCGAGATGGCCATCCTCGACGAGACCGATTCCGGCCTGGATATCGACGCCCTGCGGATCGTCGCCGAAGGCGTCAACGCGATGCTCAACCCGAACCTCGGCGTCCTGCTGATCACCCACTACCAGCGCCTGCTCAACTACATCACGCCGGACTACGTCCACGTGCTGGCCCAGGGCAGGATCGTCAAGAGCGGCGGCAAGGACCTGGCGCTGCGACTCGAGGATGAGGGCTACGGCCCGATCCTGCGCGAGGCGGGCCTCGAGACCAACGTCTCGGACGAGGCGCTGCTCGTGCCCAAGGGCCCGGAGCTGGAACTGGGCACCGAGCCTGCCGAACCTGTCGAGGCCGCCCGCTAGGCGGGCGCACGGAGCCGACCACCGATGGCCGTCGAGACGAGCGAACCGCGGGTACCCCGGGTGTTGGACCCCGTCGCCCTCCGAGCGGACTTCCCGATCCTGCGGCAGGCGGTCCACGGCCGTCCGCTGACCTACCTCGATTCGGCTGCGACCAGTCAGAAGCCGCAGGTGGTCATCGATGCCGTCGCGGACTACTACCGCGACTACAACGCGAACGTCCACCGCGGCATCTATCAGATCGCGGAGCAGGCGACCGCCGCCTACGAAGCAGCCCGAGCGCAGGTCGCGCGGTTCATCAACGCCCCGCACAGCCGCGAGGTCGTCTTCGCCCGCAACGCGACCGAGGCGATCAACCTCGTCGCGTACAGCTGGGGCCGTCGGAACATCGGCCGGGGCGATCAGATCATCCTGACCGAGATGGAGCACCACGCGAATCTCGTGCCGTGGCAGCTGCTCGTCCAGGAAGTGGATGGGGATCTCGAGTTCATCCCGATCACGGATGAGGGGATCCTGCGTCTCGATGTGTTCGAGGTCCTCCTGCGGTTGCGCCCGAAGCTCGTCGCCTTCACCCACGTCTCCAACACCCTTGGCACGATCAATCCCGTGCGCGAGATGGTCGAGATGGCGCACGCCGTGGGCGCGCTCGTGCTGGTCGATGGGGCGCAGGCCGTCCCGCACAGCCCGGTGGACGTCCAGGCGCTCGGCGCCGACTTCTACGCCTTCAGCGGGCACAAGATGCTGGGCCCGATGGGCTCAGGGGCTTTGTGGGCGCGGACCGAGCTGCTCGAGGCGATGCCGCCGTTCCTGTCCGGCGGCGAGATGATCCGCGAGGTCCACCTCCGGCGGAGCGAATTCAACGACGTCCCCTGGAAATTCGAGGCGGGAACGCCGGCCGTGGGCGACGCCATCGGTCTCGGAGTGGCCACGGAGTACCTCCTGGACGTCGGTATGGATGCCGTCCGGGCGCACGAGCGCGAGCTCGTCGCCTATGCCCTGGACGTGCTGCCGCGTGAGGTGCCCGGCATCGAGCTGTACGGGCCACTTGATCCCGATGTCCGCGCCGGGGTCGTGTCATTCAACCTGCCGGACGTCCATCCACACGACGTCGCCCAGGTCCTGGATCGCCACGGGATCGCCGTGCGGGCCGGGCACCACTGCACCATGCCGCTCCACGAGCGACTGGACCTGTCCGCGACCGTGCGCGCCTCGTTCAGCGTCTACTCCACGACGGCGGACATCGACGTCCTGGTCGCCGGCCTCAAGGACGTCCAGCGGGTCTTCGCCGGCTGACCAAGCTCGGCGATCGCGCCGCCCCGCCACTCCATCGTGGATCGCCGGCGATACCATCGTTGCGAACGATCTGATCCGTGCGTCGCTACGGAGGGAGCATGCTGCGCCGGCTGGACGCGGCCCTGTTCGATGACCGGTCCCCCAACCTGGACCGCTTCGGCGTCCTGTTCGTCCTGACCGTCATCGGGATCGCGCTGCTGGCTCTCGTCGACCAGCGGTCCGAGCGGGGACTCTGGACCGTCGCCAGCGTCATGATCCTGACCTGCTTCATCGGGGCCATGTTCATGCTCGCGATGCGCGCATCCGGGGTGCGGCGTGGCTGGCGGATCGCCGCGGACGTGGTCGTCGTCATCGGTGTGGCGCTCACCGTGGGGTTCTTCGTCCTCGGTCTCCTGACCGAGGTCGACCTGTCCGACTACCCGGCACCGTACCGGCCGTCACCCGAAGCTTGGCTCTGGACGCTCATCGCGACCGTGCTGCCGGTCCTGATCGTCCGACGCCTGCTCCACCACCGCCATGTCACGTTGAGCACCCTGCTTGGTGCCATCTCCGCCTACCTCCTGATCGCGGTGGCCTTCGAGTTCCTGTTCATCACCCTGGACGCCTACCAGGACCCGCCGTTCTTCGGCCGTGTCGAACCGACCACGAGCTTCATGTACTTCAGCCTCACCACGATCACCACGCTCGGCTATGGCGACCTCGCCCCGGCAACCCCGCTGGGCCAGCTGCTTGCCGTCAGCGAAGCGGTCATCGGCCAGGTGTTCCTGGTCACGTTCGTAGCGATGGTCGTCGGCTTGATGGGGCAGCGACTGGGGGCGGCCGGGATGGCGCCTGCGGAGGCGATGGCGCGATCCGTCGGCGGGCCGGACGTCGAGATGCCCGACCGACCAGATGGGAGTCCGCCGGCTGATCCCACCGGCCGACCTTGACCCGTGGATTGCGGGGGATCACCGAATGCACCATCGGTGATATGGCGCCATCCTGTCGGCGTTTGCCTCACCGGACCCACCACATCGGAGGACCTGGCATCCGTATAGCGATCGGCCCCGGAGAGATGATCCGGGTGGGGCTTGTGGACGACCACCCGGTCGTCCTGGCGTCGGTCGCCGCCGCGATCCAGGCGGAGCGCGATCTCGTCCTTCTGGGAGCCGCGGCCACGGAGTCCGACGCCCTCGTTCTGGCGCGGTCCGTCGACGTGCTCGTGTGCGACGTGCAGCTGGATGGTCGAGCCGAGGGCCTGCGGATCCTCGAGGCGCTGCATGATCCGGCCCGGATGGCAGTCGAGACACCACCGGCGGTCATCCTGTTGTCCGGCTTCGAGCAACCGTCGCTGATGCGCGCCGCGATCGAACGCGGCGCGGCAGGGTTCCTGCCCAAGTCTGCCGAGCTGGCACAGGTCGTCGCCGCGATCCGGTCCGTCGCGAGCGGTGGCACGGCGTTCAGTGCCGCGGCGCTCCGGTCGACGCGCACTGCTCTGCGCCGCCCCTCGGATCGCGAGCTCCAGGTCATCGAGCGGGTGCGTGCGGGCTCCACGAATGCGGAGGTGGCCGTCGCACTCGGTCTCTCGGAGAAGACCGTCGAAAGCCACCTTCGGCGCCTGTTCGACCGCTACGGGCTGCTGTCGCGAACCGAGCTGGCCGTGCTCGCCATCGACGAGGACTGGGTCCCCACGCGTCGGGACGACCCATGAAGCCCCGCCCGACGTTGGTCGTCCTTGCCCTCGCCGGAGTGCTGCTCGGCGCCGTTGCCGCGGTCGTTCACGTCCGGGTGTTGAACGACCCGGGCGGCTCATCGCCCCAGTCACTGCTGCCGATCCTGGTGGTCGCAGCCGCCCTGTGCGTCGTCGGGCTCACGCTCCGCCGTCACCCGACCGTCGCCTGGCTGGCAACGGTGGCTGCCCTCACGATCGCGACGGTGGACCTCGCGTCGATGGCCCGCGCGTCCCGTTCGAGCATGGACGCCGAAGCCTGGCGCTGGCTGTCGGTCGCCCTCTGCGTCGGTGCCGTATTCGCCACCGGCGCCGCCGTTGCCTACGCCGCAGATCCGCGGCGCCGGATCGGACCGTGGGTGATGATCCTCGGCGCGATCGCGATCGCGGCCGTCGTGGGCGCAGGTGCCTGGGCGCTGGCCCGCGCCAGCGCCGTCTTCGCGGACCCGGCTGGGACGGAGCTCTTCCCGCTCGGCACCCTGAGCCTCGTCACCCGCGCGTTCCTGGTCTCGGTCGTCGGATTCGTGGCGCTGGGCCTCGTCGGGGACGGCCGGCCGGCTGCCCGGCGAGCCCGACGGCGGGTCGCCGTCCGATTCCCGGCGCCGGTGACCGCACGGCAACGCGCGGCGTACGTCCGGGCATGGGTGGAGGCCTTCGCCGACGAGCTGGCGCCGGGCAGGACGAGGGCGCGTCGTGCGGTCCTGTCCGAGCGGTCGAGACTCGCGCGCGATCTCCATGCTGAGGTCGTCCCGGCAGTTCGACGCGCCCTCGCGGAGGCCGAGCGGGACGGCTCGGCGGAGCGTCTGTCCACGGCGCTGCGGGACGTACTCCTGGAGGTGGATGCACTGGTCCAGTCCCAGCACGCGATCCAGCTCGAGATCGGCGGCCTCGTCCCGGCGCTCGAATGGCTGGCCGAGCGAGCCGAGGATCGGTCCGGCGTCCAGGTGACGATCGATGTCCTCGATGGGACTCCGGCCGGCCCGCGTCCGACTCGAGGTGACACCGAGGGCGGCGAGCGCCCGCCGTCGGAAGTCGCCGCGGCCGCGTTTCGCATCGCAGGGCTGGCGCTGGAGAACGTCGTTCGCCACGCACCCGGGGCCCACGTCCGGATCGATGCGATCGTCAGGCGGGATCGTGTCGATCTCGGGATCTCCGACGATGGGCCGGGGATCTCGGTCGAAGCGGCCCGGGCGGCCGAGAGCGCGGGACGCCGCGGCCTGGTCGACATGGATGCCGAGGCCGCAGCCTGCGGTGGTGCCCTGGCCGTGGAAAGTGCCGCCGCGGGGAGCGGAACGTCCATCCGGTTCAACTGGCCCGCCTGAGCGCGCGCCTCGGTCTCGCTGCGCCGACGTTGCGGGACTTCCCGCATCCCCGGGCCCGCGGAACCCCGGATTCCGCGCACCGCGGCCCGGCGCCGATGCTCACGGTGCTCGACCGATCGGCCGGGCGCCGCCCCGGCAAGGGGTCCTCTCGGAGACGGACATGAAGACAGCACGTGCCCTGTGGTCCGCGATCATCGGCGTTCGCGACGGTCAGGGGCTCGCGGAATACGCCCTCATCCTGGCCCTCATCGCGATCGTGGCCATCATCGCGCTCATCTTCCTGGGCGGGCAGATCAGCGAAATCCTTACGAAGGCCGGTGAGTCGATCTGACACGCCCCCCGGGCGGCGCCCGGGGGGCGTGCCGTCAACGCCGGAGTGCCTCGACGAGGTCGGCTCACCATCTGGGCCGGCTTCGTCCGCGCGCCGCCCCTGCACCGGGCGGTGGACCCCGTCACGACAGCCGCCCCACCGAGTCGTGGAGACCAATCCAGCCATCGAGCTCCGAGACTCAGCCCGGAGCCAGCGCCCTCCAGGTCTCGACCGCCCACTGCCAGTCGGTTGGATCGTCGAATTCGATCCGGACGACTGCACCGGTGCCTCGGATCGCGGAGTACCCCTCGAGCACGCCGACCTCCACCGCCGTCGACGTGTCCGTCGTGAGCCTCGCTCGCCCGACCAGCTCGCCGGCGCGGTGGTTGAGTGCGTCCGGCCCGAGGTCCGTTGCGAACTGGTCCACGAACATCTGCGCCGGCATCGCGCCTCCACCGGCCATCCCTGTCCGCGTCGCCGCGAGCGTGACACTCCGGCCGGCGCCGCCGGCCCAGTACTCATCGGCCGACCGGCGTTCCGCGTACGAGCCGGGGATCTCGAGCGACCAACCCTCGTGCGTGATCCGAACCGGGTCACGCCGGTAGCCGACCGCCGGTGTCGGCTCGGGCTCCCGGCTGGCGCGCGCCGCGGCCTGGCGTGACATCGCGTCGTTGATCCCGCGAAACGCACATATCTGGGCCCAGGCGTGCCACGGATAGTCGAGCGACGGCTCGTCCGGATAGGCGCGCGAGAGCAGTCGATGCACTTCGTCGAGGAGCGCCGCCTCGCCCTCGACCGCCGGTGCGCGCCAGCGGACATCCCGCCACATGAGCACCAGGGCGCGGTTCAGGAGGTACCGACCATCGGTCGCATCCGCCCACCACGGGGTGATGTCCAGGGCGACCCGTGGGTCGGCGATGGCGGCATCGAGCCAGGCGTC
>JAOUEG010000344.1 GCA_029858845.1 Chloroflexota bacterium
GTGAACGTCCCGAAGTCATCGACGGCCAGCTTGATGAACAGGTAGCTCGAGCCCCACATGAAGCCGAGGGCGAGGAAGATCAGCCAGTCGGCTCGAGTGGCTCGGGTGGTCATCGGGGCATCATAGGGTCGTCGTTCTCCCGCATGGACAGTGGTTGCGGATCGCCCCGGGATCGGGTGAGGCGGACGGCTCGTCCGCTCAGCACTCGGAACCCCGTCGTCGCCGGATCCGTTGCGTCCGCCCCGGCGTGCGAGGACGATCCCAACGGAACCGATGGGCGCAGATCCGCGGGCCGATCAGGGGCCCCGACCGGGACGGCGACCGCGTTGATGGCGTCGCCCGTGACGCCGACGCGCAGGGCCGCTGATCGCTTGCCGGCCGGGTGCGGGCATGTCCGATTTCGGTACGCTTCGACGATGGCCACTCCCGCCGGATCCTGCCCGACCGTGGTCCTCGTCCACTCCGCCGTCGCGGACGGCCGCCGCGCACGCGCGCCCCGGTGATCGCTCTCCATCTCCTGGTCACGTTCGTCGGGGTCGCGCTCGGTGTCTTCTACCCGTTCATCTCCGTGATCCTGGCGGCACGGGGGTTCTCACCGAGCGAGATCGGCCTGGTCTTCTCGATCGGCGCCGTAGGGTTCACCCTTGCGGTCCCTGCCTGGGGCCACCTCGCCGATGTCCGGCTCGGTCGGCCGCGCACGCTCCAGATCGGCGCCGTCGGGGCTGGCGCCGCCGTCGCCGGGTTGCTGCTGCCCTCGCCCGCGCTCGTCGTCGGAGCCCTGTTGCTGCTCTTCTGGATCTTCGAGTCGTCCTGGCAGCCGCTCGCAGACGCGATCACCGTCAACGCCCTCCGGGGCCGGGACTATGCTCGTGTCCGCCTGTTCATGAGCCTTGGGTTCGCCGGAGCGGCGATCGCGTCCGGGTACGTGTACGACGTGCTCGGCTACGACCCGGCGATGGTGTTCCTCGTGGCGGCGGCGGCGATGATCGCGGTCAGCGCGGCGTTCGTGCCGGATGCTGAACGAGCCGATCTCGACGCGCATCGCCGGCGCGCGACGCGAGGGACCGGGGCCACGGGCCACCTGCCCAGCTCGCGGCGGTGGCCCGGTCTCGGGTCGGCCGGCGTCGCGTTGCGGGTGGCGCCCCGTCTCGGCGCGGTGCTCGTCGCGACGGTCCTGCTGTACGTGGGGATCATCAGCGGCTTCACCTTCCTGCCGCTGCGGATCGAGGCGTTGGGTGGTACGCCCTCCGATGTAGCCCTGTCCGCGGGCCTCTCGGGCGCCGCGGAGGTCCCGGGGATGCTGGTCATGGGTGTCGTGGTCAAGCGGTTGGGCCTGCGGGCGATCTTCGCGATCGCGGCACTGGTCTACGGTGCCTGCATGGCCAGCTGGATGGTCCTCGAGGTCCCGGGCGTGATCGTGGCGACCCGCGTGCTCACCGGGCTCGCCTTCGCCGGGGTCATCGTGTCCGCCGTGCTCACCATCGCAAGACTGTTGCCGCGCGACCTGCAGGGGACGGGCCAGGCCTTGCTCCAGACGAGTGCCTTCGGCGTCGGGGCCGTCATCGCCAACATGCTCGGCGGCCTGCTCTACGAGAGCTTCGGCCACGCGGCGCTCTTCGGTGTTGGTGCGCTGCTCGCGGTCGTTGCCGCCGCCATCGGGTGGCTGGGGTTCCCCCGTCGTGACGCGCCGCAGGTGCGACGATCTTCGACGTGAACCGATCGTGGGCGAGTCCCGAGACGACGGCCGCGGGCCGCCAGCCGATGCATGCCGCGCGGCGATGACCATCGGCGGTGTCCTGGGGATCCACGCGTCCGAGTGATCGGGCCTGCCCGACGCTCGTCCCGTCCGGCCTCCCGGCGGGTAGCATGGGGTTGCACGCGCGGGCCGTCCGGCCCGGCGTGGGGCGGAGGCACGATTGCGACTCTGGGGCGGACGGTTCAGCGAGGCGAACGACCAGCGAGTCGCTGATTTCACGCGGTCCGTGGAGCTGGACCGCGAACTGGCGGCCGAAGATCTGGCCGGGTCGATCGCCCACGTCCACGGACTCGAACGGGCCGGGCTCCTCACGACCGACGAGGTCCGGGAGCTCGTCTCCGGCCTCGAGGCGCTCCAGGACGATGTGGCGGCCGGGTCGATCGACTGGGATCCGGGCCTCGAGGACGTCCACATGAACCTCGAGTCCGCCTTGGCCGAGCGGATCGGCCCGGTCGCCGGCAAGCTCCACACCGGCCGGTCGCGCAACGACCAGGTGGCCACGGACCTGCGCCTCTGGCTGCGCCGCGCGATCGACCGCCTGGACGCGGCACTCGTCGACTTCGAGCGCGCCCTCGTCGAACTCGCCGAGCGCGAGGGCACGGCCGTGTTGCCGGGCACGACGCATATCCAGCCCGCCCAGCCCGTGCTGTTCGCGCATCACCTGCTGGCCTACGTGGAGATGGCGGAGCGAGACCGGGGTCGACTGGCCGATGCGCGCCGGCGAACCAACGTATCGCCTCTCGGTGCCGGAGCCCTGGCCGGCGCCGGGTACCCGCTCGATCGTGAGGCGACTGCGCTGGAGCTCGGGTTCGATGGCGTGACCGCCAACTCGCTCGACGCCGTCAGCGACCGCGACTTCGTGGTCGAGGCCATCGGCGCCATCGCGCTCGGGATGGTGCACCTGAGCCGGCTGGCGGAGGAGATCACGTGGTGGTCGAACCCGCGGTTCGGCTTCGTCAGGGCCTCGGACGCCTTCTCGACCGGTTCGTCGATCATGCCCAACAAGAAGAACCCGGACCCGGCCGAACTGGTGCGAGGGCGGACCGCCGGCGTGATCGGCGCGCTGACCGCCGTGCTCACGCTGATCAAGGGCCTTCCGCTCG
>JAOUEG010000345.1 GCA_029858845.1 Chloroflexota bacterium
GTACGAGCTGACCAAGCGTGAGAAAGAGGCCAAGCGCAAGCAGCGCTCGGTCACCTTCAAGGAAGTCCGCCTGACGCCGAAGATCGGCCAGGGCGACTTCGACACCAAGGTCCATCGTGCGATCGAGTTCCTCGAAGACGGCGACCGCATCAAGGTCACGGTCCGCTTCCGAGGCCGGGAGCTCACGCACCCGGAGATCGGGCGGAACCTCATCGCGAGGTTCGTGGACCGCGTCAAGGACCATGGGGTCGCGGAACGGACGCCGTTGCTCGAGGGGAAGTCGATGCACATCACGATGGCATCGACCCACAAACCCAAGAGCCACGACGCGCCGGATCGCAGGCACCCGATCGAAGCAGAGGCGGACGGCACGGCGACGACGGAGCCGTCGAACGCACCGGACGGACGGGCTGAGGACGGCGCCGCAGAGCCGCCGACCGCAGCTGCACCGCCGGCAGCCGCCGCGGCGGCCCCGGCCGCCGGCAAGACGAAGACCGAACCAGCACCGACGGCGACGCCGGTGAAAGCAGGAGAGTGAGGCCACGGTGCCCAAGATCAAGAGCCACAAGGCGGCCCAGAAGCGCATCGGCGTGACCGGTTCCGGCAAGGTCATCCGGGTCAACGCCTGGCGAGGGCATCACCTCGAGATCAAGTCGTCCCGTCGTACTCGCCGCTACGCCGGCAAGTCCGTCATCGGGCCCGAGCATGCCAAGCAGGTCCGACGCCTGCTGCCCTACCTTTAGGAGCCACCGTCTCACATGGCACGAGTCAAACGGGGCGTCACCGCCCACAAGCGCCACAAGCGCCTTCTCCAGGATGCCGAGGGTCGGAAGGGCACCAAGTCGCGACTGGTCAAGCCCGCCCGCGAGGCGCTGCTTCACGCGCTTGCCTACGCGACCCGCGATCGGAAGCAGCGCAAGCGCCAGATGCGACAGCTGTGGATCATCAGGATCAACGCGGCCGCACGTGAGAACGGACTGACGTACGGTCAATTCGTCAGCGGACTCAAGCAGGCGAACGTCCAGATCGACCGCAAGATCCTCGCCGATCTGGCCGTGCGCGACAGCGCGACCTTCGGGCGCATCGCCGACCTCGCCAAGGGCGCCTGAGACCGGCTCGTTCACCGGGAACCGTTCGCCGAACCCTCGACGTCCACTGACGATCGAGGGTTCGTGATTCGAAGGCCCGCATCGGGCCCCAAGCGTGACCAAGGAGGAACGTGGATCTCGCCGACCTGACCCGCGAACTCGAAGAGCTCCAGGCCCAGGCGCTCCTGGCGGTCGATGAAGCCGCGGACGCGGCTGCGCTGGATGCCATCGAGCTGGACGTCCTCGGCAAGAAGGGTCGGCTCACAGGAGTCCTGCGGGGGATCGGAAGTCTGCCGCCCGAGGATCGACCCAGGGTGGGTGCCGTGGCGAATGCGGTCCGGGGCGCGATCGATTCGGCGCTGGCCGAGCGTGGGGCGGCCCTGCGCAGCTCGGAGCTCCGGACCCGGCTCGTGCGCGAGGCGGTCGACGTTACGACGCCGGGACGGCCGATCCGCCGGGGGACGCTGCACCCGATCAACGAGACGATCGCGGAGATCGCCGCGATCTTCGGGCAGTTCGGCTTCGTCGTCTACGAGGGTCCCGAGATCGAGGACGACGTCCGCAACTTCCAGATGCTCAACATCCCGCCCGATCATCCGGCCCGCGACCTGTGGGACACGCTCTATGTGGATGTGGAGGGGCATCTCCTGCGCACGCACACGTCCCCAGGCCAGATCCGCGTCATGCATCAGGAGCAACCGCCGATCCGGGCGCTGCTGCCGGGCCGTTGTTTCCGCTACGAGGCGATCGACGCGAGCCATGCGTCGGAGTTCTTCCAGGTGGAGGGACTCATGGTGGATGAGGGCACCACCATGGCCGACCTCAAGGGTCTTCTGGATCAGTTCGCCAAAGCCATGTACGGAGCGGACAAACGCACGCGCTTCCGACCCGGGTACTACCCGTTCACGGAGCCGTCGGTCGCCTTCGACGTCGAGTGCGTGGTGTGCGGCGGCTCGGGGTGCCCGGCCTGCTCACGGAGCGGCTGGATGACGATCCTGGGAGCCGGCATGGTCCATCCGGTCGTGCTCCAGTACGGCGGACTCGATCCCGAGCGCTATCAGGGTTTCGCCTTCGGGATGGGCGTCGAACGCATCGCCAACCTACGGCACAGCGTCGGCGATCTCCGCCTCTACATGGAGAACGACCTGCGCTTCCTGGGTCAGTTCCGATGAGAGTCCCGCTGTCGTGGCTTCGCGACTACGTCGACGTCCAGCTGACCCCGGAGCAGCTGGCCGAGCGACTCACCCTCCTCGGGATGGAGGTCAAGGGCATCGAGCGTTGGGGATCGGATTGGCAGGACGTGGTCGTCGGCGAATTGCTGTCGGTCGATCGGCATCCCCGAGCGGACAGGCTGTCATTGACCACGGTCACGCTCGGGTCGGGCGAGGTCCTCGAGATCGTCTGCGGGGCGACCAACATCGCCGTCGGTCAGCGGGTCCCCGTGGCGTTGCCGGGAGCGGTGCTGCCTGGCGATCGGCGCATCGAACGGACCGAGAAGATGGGCGTCGCAAGCAATGGGATGCTCTGCTCGGGCGATGAGCTGCGACTCACGGCAGACGCGGACGGCATCCTGATCCTGCCCGGCGAGACGCCCCTCGGGGTGCCGCTGGCCGATCTGTACGGCGACGTGGTCCTGGACGTGGACGTCAAGCCGAACCGCGGCGATGCGCTGTGCATGATCGGCCTCGCCCGCGAGGTGTCGGCGGTCACCGGCGCGCCCGTGCGTTTCCCGGAGACCGCGCCCGTGGAAACGCACGGGCGCGCCGGTGA
>JAOUEG010000346.1 GCA_029858845.1 Chloroflexota bacterium
TCCGTCCAGCCAGACCGGCAGTTCATCGGCGAGGATCTGTGCCTCCACGGCCGCGGCCAGGATCCGACCCAACGTGCTGAACAGGGCGTCGGGGCCGAGCCCGAGCCGCGACACGACATCGTCGATCGGGTCCTTGACCACGCCTCGGCCTTCCACGTAGGCGACGAGGACGCGGGCCAGGGGGCCTGCCTCCATGGGCGCGCGTTGATACCGGGGCGCCTTGACCCAGCTGTACCGGTCGGAATCCACCACCGTGGCGAACGGTGGCGTCGGCCCGCCGTAGCTGGGCACCGTCAGGCCATCGGATGGGTGGCGATAGGCCGCATCGCCGTCGCCGTAGGTGTAGTGGGAGTGGGCGACGGTCTCACCGATGTCCAGTTGCTGGATCGGTGCGACCCTGCGCAGGTCGCCCCCCAGGACGCGACCACGAGGAAGCAGGAGCGTCGGCTTGTCCGCGTCGTCCAGCGGGAACTCCCCGAAGGAGAGGTAGTTGCCGTACCCGCGGCCCACCTTCGACCAGCCGGGGTAGGCCTTGGCGATCGCCAGCACGCTCGGGAGGTAGGCCTGCGCGACCAGCGCCTGGATCTCACCGGCGATCGTGGCCATCTCCGCGAACCCCTCGGGACTCAGCGTGGCCGGGGCACGGGGGTCCGTCCGACTGGGATGCTGGCCCGGCTGGGTCGCCGGTGGGCCACCCCAGGGGACGGCGATGGCGGAGCCGCCGAGCAGGTACGTCTGCGGGTGCGGGCTCTTGCCGCCCAGGAACGTCTGGAATCGGACGATCTGTCGCTGCCGGTCCAGCACATCCAGGTAGTTCGCCATCACCATCAGCGATGTCTCCGGTGGTCCATCGCCGGCCGGCTGATCGGCACGCTCGAAGAACGGACCGGATCCTCCGGAGCGCACGAACTCGGCAAGCCGCTCCCGCGCGTCGCGGAAATAGGCCAGGTCGGACCTCCCCACGCTGCCGAGCGAGCGGGCGAGGAACGCGGTCGCCGCCGGATCGGCCGCCAGGGCCGCCGATGGGTCGACCCAGTCGAGCGCTTCCTGCTGGAAGAACCGCGTGACGTGATCCAGCACGAACTCGGACGCCATCAGCAGGTTACGGACCGACCGCGCGTTGGCGGGGATCCGCACACCCAGGGCGTCCTCGACGGCCCTGACCGAGGCCAGCCCGTGCACGCCGGAGCAGGCACCGCAGACCCGCTCGGCGAGCAGCCAGACGTCGCGCGGATCGCGACCCTTGAGAATCGGCTCGATGCCCCGATACATCGTCACGGAGCTCCAGGCGTCGCTGACGACCCCGTGCTCCACGTCGGCCTCGATCCGAAGATGACCGCCCACCCGGGTGACGGGATCGATCGTGAGGTGGGTCATGGCCCACCCTCCTCAGCCTCGGAATCCGCGGCTGCGGGGGCGCTCGCCCGGCGTTCCTCGGCCGCCCAGCGACGAAGCCGGATGGCGCTCGCTCCTCCGTGGAGGACGGTCGCGGCCGCCACGCCGCCGACCAGGGCCAGACCCAGCTGATCGGCCGTGACCTGTGGCGCGAAGGGCAACGGACCGGGCAGCCGGTCGTACGCCGGGCCCATGGCGTCCCAGGAGGCGGGTGAGGTGCAGCCGATGCAGCCATGCCCGGCGGCCACCGGCCAGCTCGCTCCCTCGGCATATCGTTCGGTCGGGCAGTTGGAGAAGTTCTCGGGTCCCTTGCAGCCGAGCTTGTAGAGGCACCAGCCGCGCTGCGCTCCCTCGTCCCCCCAGGTCATGGCGAACTCCCCGAACTCGAAATGCGCCCGCCGTTCGCACTGGTTATGGAGCAGGTTCCCGTAGGCGAACAGCGGTCGATGCCGGGCGTCCGTGGCCGGCGCCGCCTTGAACGTGAGGTAGTGCACGATCGTGGCGGTGAGGTTCACGACATTGACCGGACAGCCGGGCAGGTTGACCAACGTCGCGTCCGAGACGATCGCGCCGACGCCGTCCGACCCCGTGGTGCCACCGGCAGCCGCCGGGGCGCCGCCGTCCACGGCACACGAGCCGACGGCGATGGTGGCGAGGGCGCCACCGCACACCTCGCGGACGACCTCGCTGAACGCGCGCCCGCCAACCGTGCAGTAGACCCCGTTGTCGCCGGTGGGGACGGCCCCCTCCACGATGGCGATATAGCTGCCCGGTGCGATCTCCTGCGCGTGGCGACGGGCCTCCTCGGCGGACGCGCCGGATCGAGCCATGAGCGCCTCGTGATACTCGACCGAGACCAGCTCGAGGAGCAGCTCTGCCGTCGTCGGATTCGGAGCCTGGAGAAGGGCCCTCGTCTCTCCCCCACACCCCTGGCCACGCAACCAGATCACGGGGATCCGGGGCGACGTCGTGATCGCCGTCGCGATCCGCGGCGCATAGGACATCGGCAGGGCGAGCGCCGCTGCCATCGCTGCCGTGAACTGGAGGAAGGCACGGCGCGACATCCCCCGTCGGACCATCGACTCGTGCAGGCTCTCGTCGCGCGGGCGCATGTGGGCGTTCTCGTGTCGGGGCGGCCCCCCCGGACCGCGGCTGCGTTCGATCACGGTCGCGGCGCCAACCGACGCCGCACCGACCTCGATCGTGACCCATCGTCCTCGCCCCGGTCACGAGCCAGTCATCCCGTTCCCGGGAGCCCAACGGCATCCCACCTCGGGACGTGCTGAGGCCCGAGACTGGTGTCACCGGGTCGTCACGTGCGGTGTGCGACGATAGCCGCGCCTCATCGCACCCAGAGGATCGATGCGCGACATGTTCGAACGACTCTTTGGCGGCAATCCCGTCGACCCCGCGGTCGCCGACCGCATCCCGCCCGGCCAGTACCGCACCGAGAAGTTCCCGA
>JAOUEG010000347.1 GCA_029858845.1 Chloroflexota bacterium
GGTGTGGGCCAGTCGTCGATCCGGTCGACGAGGTCGCGTGCGGCGTCGCGGCGTCCGAGGTCGAGCTCGGCCCGGGCGAGCAGCAGGTCTCGGTCGGGTGATCGCTGCTCGGGCGCCAGGAGGTCGCAGACCTCGCCGGGCCGCCTTGCGGCGAGCAGCGCCCGCGCCGTGAGTCGTCGAGCGTGGGACCTCACGAGGTCGAACCGGAGATCGTCGGGGTCGAGCTGGTCGACGAGATCGATGGCGGCGGCTGCGCCACCGGCACGTGTGAGGCAGTCGGAGGCGAGCGCGGCGACCCGCACCCACCACATCGGGAACGCAGCAGCCGGGTGGTCGAACGCGCGGTCGGCGAGCTCGCGAGCGCGATCGAACTCGCCCCGTGCCCACGCCGTCCACCCTGCTGCCAGCGTGGTCTCGAACATCGCGGGATGGCGCTCGGTCTCGATGGTCGTGGACCGGGCTTCGGCGAACGCAGCCAGACGCTCGGCGTCGATCAGGTTCCCGCGGTCGAACGCGACCAGCGACATGGTGGCGGCCTCCACCACGTCGAGGATCGGGCGTGGCGTGGCGGAGCGCTCCATCGCCAGGATGCGCTCCTCGGCGTCGTCGAACGCCAGGAACTGCGCGCACCTCGCCAGGACCCCGTCGAGCCGTGACCACAGCGGAGAGTCGCTCGGCACCTCGGCGCGCAGGCGGTCGAGCTCGGCGATGTGTTCGACCGTCGCGTCGGCGTCACCCACGAGCATCCGCTCGGCGGTGAGCACGACGAGGAGGTGGGCGCGGAGCCGTGCGTCGTCCGCCGGGGTCAGGGCGGCGGCCTGGCGAAGTCGCCGTTCGAGCGCGTTCCGGCGCCCGGTGATCAGCTCGGCGAAGGCGAGCTCGATCGCCTGCTCCGGTCGGGAGACCTGGAGGTCGACGGGCAGCTGGGCGAGGATGCCGACCAGCTCGTCGATGCGGCCGGCGTCGACGAGCTCCATGGCCGGCCGGGCCACGACCTCGCTCGCTCGGTCGGGGTCGTTCGCGGCGAGGAGGTGCCGGGCGGCCTCGATCAGGTGCCCGCCGTCGGCGAACAGCTCGCCGACACGATGGTGGAGATCCCGGTGGCGTTCCGGGTCACGCCACCGGAGCTCCGACTCGAGGAGCTCGCGGATCAGGCTGTGGAAGCGGAACCACCGGCCGCCGGCGAGCCCGACGATCAGCAGCCGGCGGTCGAGGAGGCTGCGCAGTGCCGGAACCGACGCGGCGCCGAGCAGGTCCCGGCAGAGCTCGAGGTCGAACCGCTCCAGGATCGAGAGCCCGAGCGCCACCGACCGTTCGTCCTCGCTCAGTCGGTCGAGGATCTCACCGGTCACGTAGTCGGCGAAGAGCCGGTTCGTGCCGGCCATCTTGCGGGCCTCGGCGTGCGGGTCGTCGGCATCGCGAGCCAGGATCAACGCCACCTGGAGCGCCACCGGCCAGCCTTCCACCCGGTCGTGCAGCGCGTCGACGTCGGCATCGGACAGCACGCCGGGTGCGAACGCCGTCGCGAACCGGCGCGACGCCGAGCGGTCGAACCGCAGATCGTCCTCGCGGAGGTCGGCCAGCATCCCGCGGGTGCGCCACTTCGCCAGGGGCAGGGCCGGATCGACGCGGCCGGTCAGGACGAGCCGGAGGTGGCCGTTCGTCCACTCGGCGAGCCGGTCGAGGCCGGCGGTGACGTCCGGATCGTCGATCCGGTCGACGTCGTCGAGCACCAGCACGATGGGGTCGGGCGATGCCCTGATCTGCTCGCAGAGCGCTGCGAGGAAGGTGTAGTCCGGCCAGGTGCGCTCGGCCAGCAACTCGAGCGGCTCGTCGTCGATGACGGCGGTCGTGCTGCGCATCGCCGTGACGAGGTGCGTCCAGAACGCAACGGGTTGCCGGTCGAGCAGGTCGACGGACAGCCACGCCGCCGTCCCCGGCCTGCATGCGGCGTGGGCTTCTCGAGCGAGCACCGTCTTGCCGTAGCCGGGCGGACCGATGATGGCGAGATGGGTGGTGCCGCCCGCCCACTGGTCGATCGGGGCCCGGCGCACACTCGGGAACGCCAGCGCCGCGGGCGGCTCGATCTTGCTCGCGACGATCGGGGTTCTCGCCGACACGCCACGCACTCTACCCACGCTGCCCCGGCGCCTCGTCCGGAGAGTGAGACGTCGAACACCCGGATAGGGTGTACCACCACCCTCGGTGATGCGCCATGATGTCGGTGCGGTGGCTCACCCGGGCCGTCGCCTCGGTGCGCCGAGGCGCACCGCACACGACAACAACTGTTCGACGTCAAGGAGTCAAACATGCTCGCTTTCTCGGTCTGGAACGCCATCTGGGTGGTGATCGTCGCCTACCTCTTCATCACCGTGCTGATGATGATGTTCTCGGTGATCGTCGACATTTTCCGTGACAAGGAGCTCAGCGGAGTGGCGAAGGCCGCATGGCTGCTGTTCCTCGCCGTGTTCAGCCTGCTCGCCCTGCTCGTCTACGTCATCGTGCGTGGCAAGGGGATGGCCGAGCGCTCGATCCAGGAGCAGCAGGAGGCGAAGGCGTCGTTCGACAGCTACGTGCGTGACGTCGCCGGCGGCGGCGCAGCGTCCGAGCTCGAGAAGGCGGCTGCCATGCACAGTTCCGGCCAGATCTCCGACGACGAGTATGCGGCCCTCAAGGCCCGCATCCTGAGCTGAGCTCCGCGATGGCCGACCAGCCCAACATCCTCATCATCTGGGGCGACGACATCGGGATCGCGAACCTGAGCTGTTACAGCGACGGGCTCATGGGATACCGCACCCCGAACATCGACCGGATCGCAGCCGAGGGCGTGCGGTTCACCGACT
>JAOUEG010000348.1 GCA_029858845.1 Chloroflexota bacterium
GGGAACCTTCGCACTGAGGAGCGGCACGTGGCGCGCGCCTGGGAGTTGTTGCAGGAGGCAGCCGACGCATGACCCCCGAGATCCGGACCGCGCTCGACGCCGCGGTCCAGCAGCTCGGCGACCTCGATCTCGGCGACCGATTCGAGCCGAGGGCGGCGAGTGCGATCGTGGATGCCGGGCTGCATCGTCTGTGCGTGCCCATCCAGCAGGGCGGCCTGGGCGCGTCGATGGTGGAGGCGGCAGACGTGCTGACGGCGCTCGGTGCCGTCGATGGCGCGACAGCGCTCGGATTCGCGATGCAGACCCACGTGGTCGGGGGGATGCGCGAATCGGCGGTCTTCCCGGACCGTCTTCGGGAGCGGCTGTACCGCGCGATCGTGGACGACGGCGCCCTCCTCAACAATGCGGCCACGGAGGAGGGCGGCGGCTCGCCGGCGCGAGGCGCCATCCCGGGCACGACGGCGCGCCAGGCGGACGACGGCTCGTGGCGGCTCACCGGGGAGAAGACCTGGACCACGTGGCTGCCGAACCTGTCCTTCGCCTTCGTGACCGCCCGCCTGGTTCCGCAGGAGGACGTGGAGGTGGGGACGTTCCTGGTGGACCTGTCTCGGCCCGGCGTGGAACGGCGCCCGGGGTTCGATGCGATGGGCATGCGCGGATCGGCGTCGGGTCGCCTCGCGCTTCAGGACGTCTCCGCCGAGCTGGTCCAGCGCCGACGCCCCGGAGACGCCGATCCGCGCGGACCGGCTCCCGGGCACTGGTTCGCCATCGTCGTCGCCGCGGTCTACCTGGGGGTGGGGGAGGGGGCCCGTCGTGACGTCGTGCGCTGGGCCCTGGATCGGCGACCGGGCGACGGCTCCACGGCCGTCGCCGACATTCCGAGCGTTCGCCTGCGCCTCGGTCGCCTGGACGCTGAACTCCGTGCGGCGAGGATCGTCGTCCTCGGCGCCGCTCGTCGCTGGGATGAACAGTGTGACGGATCGGATCTGCCCCTGGCCAAGCTGGTGGCGAGCCGTGCGGCGGTCTCCGCCACGGACGAGGCCCTGCGCATCGCCGGGGGCCCCGGTTTCCTTGCAGGCCGCCTGGAGCGCGCCTTCCGGGACGCACGCGCGGGATTGATCAACCCACCCCTCGAGGACGTCGCCCTGGCGGGCTTCGCGAACGACCTCGTCGAGCGCGAGCGACCGGGCGAACGACCCGCCTGATGCTCCAGTTCGCGGGGTCGGGCGGGGCCTCGCGGTAGACTCGGTGCCATCACGCCGCTACGTGCTCGAGGAGACATCCGTCATGGCCATCGAGGCTCCCGTCACCGACTTCCCGATGATCATCGACGGACGGCCGACGCCGTCATCCAGCGGTCGCTGGATCGAGGTTCGCAGTCCCGCCACGCGGGAGGTCGTCGGGCGGGTGCCCGACGGCACCGCCGACGACGTCGACCGCGCGGTCGCGGCGGGCCGCCGGGCCTTCCGCGAGGGCCGCTGGTCACGGATGGCATTGGCCGACCGGGTCGCTGCCATGAACCGGCTGGGCGACCTCCTCGATCGCGATGCGGACGAGCTGGCGCGCCTGGAGACGCTCCAGACGGGGACGTCGTACAAGCTGCGACGTGAGAGCGACTTTGCCTTCGCCAGCGACAACCTACGCTTCTTCGCCACGCAGATCCGAAACCTCGAGGGCAAGGCGGCCTACGAGTACACGGGGACCCACACGAGCTTCGTCCGGCGCGAGCCGATCGGCGTCGTGGGCCAGGTGAGTCCCTGGAACTACCCGATGTGGATGGCCATCTGGAAGATCGGCCCGGCGCTGGCGGCCGGCAACGCCATCGTGCTCAAGCCGGCCTCGGCAACGCCGCTCACGACCGTCAGGCTCGCGGAGCTCGCGCTGGAGGCCGGCGTGCCCGCCGGGGTCCTCAACGTCGTGACCGGACGCGGTGACGTCGTCGGGGCCGCTCTCGCTGCCCACATGGACGTGGACCTCATCTCCCTGACCGGCGACACGGAGACCGGCAAGCAGATCCAGGCCCTGGCGTCGGCCAACCTCAAGCGGGTGCACCTGGAGCTCGGCGGCAAGGCACCGTTCATCGTCTGTGCCGACGCCGACATCGAGGCGGCGGCGCGGGGCGCGACGGCCGGCGCCCTCATCAACGGCGGACAGGACTGCACCGCCGCGACGCGCGCCTACGTCCATCGCAGCGTCTATGAGGCCTTCCTGGCCCGGACCGCGGAGCTGTTCGACGGTGTCCGGGTGGGCGATCCGTTCGATCCGGCCACCGATCTCGGCACTCTCATCAGCGACACCCAGGTGGCCCGCGCGGCCGGGTTCGTGGAGCGGGCGCAGGCAGCCGGCGCGCGGGTGGTCGCCGGCGGCTACCGACCCGCGGTGCCCGGGCTCCCCGATGGGGCCTTCTACCGCCCGACCATCGTGGCCGACTGTGCCCAGGACAGCGAGATCGTCCAGGACGAGGTCTTCGGGCCGGTCCTGGCGGTCCTGCCGTTCGACACGATCGAGGAAGCCCTCGAGAAGGCCAACGACACGCGCTACGGTCTGGCCGCCAGCATCTGGACCACGAACGTCTTCACCGCGATGGAGGCCGCCCGGACGCTGAACTTCGGGCATGTCCAGGTCAACGACCACCTGATGGTCACCTCCGAGATGCCGCACGGGGGCTTCAAGCAGTCCGGATCCGGCAAGGACATGTCCACCTACTCGTTCGAGGAGTACACCCAGGTCAAGCACGTGATGCTGGAGCTGACCGGCGAGCCGGAGAAGGGCTGGCACTACACGGTCTTCGGCGACAAGCCGGCAGAGTAGAGCACCCGCACCCGGCGT
>JAOUEG010000035.1 GCA_029858845.1 Chloroflexota bacterium
ATGGCCCGCATCCTCGATTTCTATGCGGTCCGCTGGGAGTACGAGCCGCACACGTTCCCGATCCTGTGGAGCCTCGACGGTGATGTGCTCGAGAGCTTCTCGCCCGACTTCTACCTGCCGGACCTAGACCTCTATCTCGAGATGACGACACTCCGGCAGAAGCTCGTCCGCAAGAAGAACCGCAAGCTTCGGCGCCTCCGTGAGCTGTATCCGGCCATCAACATCAAGCTGTTCTACGCGCGCGACTTCCGCGCCCTCATGCTCAAGTACGGCAAGGGAGCGCTGGCCAGCGGACTCTCCGGGACCTCCGGTCAGGTCGCCCTTCCATACGGCCCGGTTGTGGCGGTCGGCGGAGAGGCGGTGCTGCGGCCATCGGACGCGTCCGTCCCGGCCGCGCTCGCTGAACGGCGACCGGCCGGCCGGCGTGCCGCCGTGACGGCTCAGCCCGAGGAGTCGACGATCCAGTGACCCACGAACGCGACACCGACCTCCAAGCCGACATCGGCGACATCCTCGTCTCAGAGGCGGAGATCGCCGCCAAGGTCGTCGAACTCGGGGCCCGTATCACCCACGACTACGGTGGGCGCCGGGTCACGCTGGTGTCCGTGTTGAAGGGATCACTCCCCTTCATGGCCGACCTGATGCGGGCGATCGACCTCCCCCTGCGGATCGACCTCATGGAGGTCAGCTCCTACGGGGGGAGCACCACCGAATCGTCGGGACTGGTCAGGATCCTCAAAGACCTGTCGGCGAGCATCGAGGGCGAGGACGTGCTCATCGTCGAGGACATCATCGACACGGGACTGACGCTCAACTACCTGATCCGCTACCTGCGGGGCAAGAACCCCGCCTCCCTTCGCATCTGCACGCTCCTGGACAAGCCGGCCCGACGGCTCGTCGAGATCCCGGTCGACTACACCGGGTTCACGATCCCGGACCAGTTCGTGGTCGGATACGGCCTGGACTACGGTGAGCTCTATCGGAACCTGCCCTTCGTCGGGGTCCTCCGACCGGAGGTCTACGGCGAGGGAGAGCCGGTCGAGGGCGAGCCCGCGTGACGATGCATCGGCGGCCCCTCGGCCGGGGGCGGACCCTTGCGGCGCTGGGCGGCGCGATCGTCGTCATCGGGTCGGTGCTGCCGTGGTGGCAAGTCGGCGGCGATCCGGGCCTGCCCACGGCCAGCGGCAACGGCCTGGAGGGCAGCGGGATCGTCGTCTTCCTCGTCGGGGTGATCACGCTCGGTCTCGTCGCGCTGCCGTACGCCCTCGGCGATCGACCGACGGGGCTGGATCGGTGGCTGTCATTCGCACTGCTGGCCGTGGTCGGGTGGCTGGCACTCGCGTGGCGCGTGCTCGATCTGCTCATGCGTGGCGCTTTCGCGTTCGACGAGCCGGCCCAGGTGTTCACCAACGGTCCCGGGTTGTGGCTCGTCGGGCTCGGGATGGTCATCCTGTCCCGCGCCGTCTACACCATGTCCCTGGAGCCCCGCTACCGCTGACCACGATCGGGAGGATCCGGGCGACGGGTCCGGATCACCCTCGGTGTAGGGTGCGCGGGTGGATGACGCAGGCGGTCCCGACATCACCACGACGCCGGTCAGTCCAGGCCGTGGTGGACGACCCTGGTTGGCCGCCGGCCTCGTCGTGGCCGCCGTCGCGGGATCATTCGCGATCGCTCGTCTGACACCGGCCGACGATCACCCACGCCCTGCGGAGACGACCAGACCCACCCCCGCGGACGGCTCGGCGGATCTGGATGCGGTGGCGACCCCTCTGCCCCTCAGTCAGTGGTTCAGCGCGCCGGAGGCCCCGATCGACGATGTCCTCGTGGAGGTGGGGACCGTGCGCATGCTGCGGATCGCCGGCACCCGACTCACCGATGAGGCGCTCGCGAAGCCCGGGCTCGATCTCCTGCTTCTTGCGGAACGTGGCGGAACGGTGTGCCTGTGCTGGCAGCCGTCGGGGACCGAGTCGGGGGACCCCCGGGCCCTGGACCTGGTCCGCCGTGACGACGACCAAGGCGAGCTCTCGCGAACCACGGTCAGCGTCGTGAACGGTCTTGACAACGACGGCAGCCCCGCTGCCCCCATGCAGGTGGCGATGGAGGCGCGGCCCGATGATCGGTTCGCCTACCTGGCCCGGGTCGTCCGCTCTAGGACGCAGTGGCAGGTCAGCCTGGATGTCATCGATCTCGTCACGGCGTCGATCACCGACTCGATCGACCTGATCCCGATCCCACAGCGCGACCGTTCGGCGGTCGCCGCCGTGGAACGACCCACGCTGCGTGTCGCTCCGGATGGCCGCCACGCCCTGGTGATGTCGGCGATCACCCGGGGCGCCGCGCCCGGGCGAGTCATCGCTTCGCGCCATGCCTGGATCGTCGCCCTGAACGGCCCGAACGTCGAGGGTGTCGTCGTCGCCGACTCTATCGCGCAGGCCTCGACCGACGGATCGCCCGGCGAGCCGTGCGATTGGGTCGCCTTCGCCACAGCCACGATCATCGCCGAGGGCTGCCGCCATCCCATGGCCGTTGTCGCTTCGCTGGAGATCCGACGCCATGATCTCGCTGGCCGCGATCTCGGCACCGTCGATGCTGATCCGTTCACATCCGATCCAGGCGGAGTCCTCGTCAACGAGCGGAGCGGCATCGTGTACGCGTGGGATCCCCTCGCCCACACCTTGTTCGCGGTGGATCTGGTACTCGGTCGGTCGTGGAGCGCCGGGCCGGTCCCAGGTGAGCGCGAGAACCCGGCCGCCGTCCTGGTGGCGGGTGTCCGGCCGCCACCGGGAGCCCCCACGACATGGTCGGACGGCGGCTCAGCGACCGCGGCGGCCCCAAGACGCGTGCTTGCGGGCTCGCCGGACGGGAGCCTGCTCTACGCCATCGGGGACTCGCCGCACGGGTCCGGCAGCTCCGGGATCTGGGTCTTCGACGCGAGGACCCTCACGCTGGTCGAGCGCTGGCCGGCCCACGCCGCCTATGCCTCTCTGACGCTGTTCGAGGACGGACGCTGGCTGGCGGCCGCGGGCCGGCCCGGCCTGACCGCCAGCGGCGATCCCGCCGATTGGCAGGCATCTGTCACGATCCATGACACCGAGACTGGACGCCCGGTCCTTCGGCTCGGGGACATCGGGACATCCGAGCCGGTCACCTTTCCGCGAAGCGTGACACTCGTCGCGACGCCCTGACCTTGGATCAGTCGATGCCCAGGTAGGCCTTCTGAACCATCTCGTTGTCGCGCAGATCCGCAGCCCTCTCCGCGAGGACGATGGTACCCGTCTCGATGACGTAGCCGCGGTCGGCGATCTCGAGCGCCTTCCGCGCGTTCTGCTCGACGAGCAGGATGGTGGTGCCCTGCTCGTGAAGCTGGCCGATCGTCTCGAAGATCTGGTCGACAAGCACTGGAGCCAGACCCATGGACGGTTCATCCAGAAGCAGGACCTTGGGATCGGACATCAGCGCTCGACCGATCGCCAGCATCTGCTGTTCGCCGCCACTGAGCGTGCCCGCTACCTGGTGCTCTCGCTGCTTGAGGCGTGGGAACCGATCAAAGGCACTCTCGATGCGCTGGAGCACGAGCGCTTTGTCCTTGACGACGAACGCGCCCATCTTGAGATTCTCAGTCACGGTCAGCCGGGCGAAGATGCGTCGACCCTCGGGCACCTGCACGATCCCCTTGGCCATGATCTGGTGTGCTTGGTACGTGGCGAGATCCTCGCCGTCGAGCATGATCTGGCCTGTTCGCGGCCGGACCAAACCGCTGATCGAGTTGAGCGTGGTGCTCTTGCCGGCGCCGTTGCCACCGATCAGGGCGACGACCTCGCCCTGGTGTACCTCCAGGGAGATGCCGCGCAAGGCGTGGATGCTGCCGTAGAAGGTGTTGACGTCGACGACCGATAGGACCGGCTGGGTCATCACGTCATCGACCCCGAAGGACCGCGATCCGACGGCGGTAGGGCCTCATCCTCCTCGGTCGGTCCCACCGGATCGGCAGGGCCCGCCTCATCCGGTGCGGTGGCGCGACCAAGGTACGCCTCGATCACCAGCTGGTTCTTCTGGATCTCGGCAGGAGTCCCCTCCGCGATCTTGCGGCCGTAGTCGAGGACCGTGATCTTCTCAGAGATGTCCATCACGACTCGCATCTCGTGCTCGATCAGGAGGACGGTGATGCCCAGGTCGTCCCGAAGCTGGCGGAAGAGTTCAGTCATCTGGTGCGTCTCCGACGGGTTCATGCCGGCGGTCGGTTCGTCGAGGAGCAGGAGTCGCGGTTTGTTGGCCAGCGCCCGGGCCACCTCCAGGCGGCGCTGGTCGCCGTATGGGAGCTTGACCGCCAGAGAGTCGCCGCGCCCTGAGAGCCCGACGAAGTCCAGCAATCGAAGCGCCTCGACATGAGCCGCTCGCTCCTCGCGGCGCTGGGCGGGGGTCCGAACGATCGCTCCCATCCACGTCGCGTGCATATGGTTGTGCTGGCCGACCAGGATGTTCTCGATCGCGGTCATGCTCGCAAACAGCCGGATGTTCTGATACGTCCGAGAGATCCCGTAGTGAGCGACCTCGTCGGGCCGCAGTGTGTGGATCGGCCTGCCATCGAAGGTGATGCTGCCTTCGTCGACATGGAAGAACCCGGTCAGGCAGTTGAAGAACGTCGTCTTGCCGGCGCCGTTCGGGCCGATGACGCTGGCGATGGAGCCTTCCTCGAGTTCGAAGTCAAGCTCGCTCACCGCGGTCAGACCGCCGAATCGTTTGGTGACCTGCTTGGCCGACAGCAGGCTCATGGGAGAGATGCCTCCCGGCGCTCCTCGTCCGTGACCAGCTCGCTGTCGGGTACGTCGGCCAACTCCCGGCTGGTATGCAGCTCGCGCCGGGTGACCCTGGAGGGAAGGAGGCCCTCGGGGCGAAGGATCATGATGACCATCAGGGCGATGCCGTAGAACAGCAGACGGTAGTCACTGAACTCACGGAACAGCTCCGGCAGCCCGACCAGGATCAGCGCGCCAACGACCACGCCCGGGATACTGCCCATCCCGCCGACGATCACGATCGCCGCCACATTGATCGACAGCTGCAGCTGGATGCTGGAGGCGAAGATGGACCCGACGAGTCCGGCCGAGATGGCGCCGGCCAGACCGGCGAACGCCCCGCCGAGCATGTAGGCCAGCAGCTTTGTCTGGACGAGGTTGACGCCCATCCCCTCGGCGACGTCTTCGTCTTCGCGGATCGCCATCCACGACCGGCCCAGGCGCGAACTTCGCAATCGCCAGGCAATGAATGCCACGACTGCCGCGAACGCCAGGGCGATGTAGTAGATCTGGACGGGCCCGGATAGCCAGTGCGTTGGCGGGACATCGAGCGGCTTCGGGATATTGAGGATCCCGCGCGGCCCTCCCAGGATCGGCTTCATCAGGTCAGACCCGGCCAGGATCCGGATGATCTCCCCGAAGCCCAGGGTCGCGATCGCGAGATAGTCGCCCCGGATGCGAAGGATCGGCAGGCCCAGGATGAGACCGAACAGCATGGCGAACAGGACAGCGAAGGGAACGGCCTCCCAGAACCCCCAGTTGGCGAGTCCGTACTCGGCCGTCGAGGTCAGCAGGGCGACGGTGTAGGCACCGACCGCGAAGAACGCCACGAAGCCGAGGTCCAGGAGGCCGGCGAGCCCCAAGGTGATGTTGAGACCCATCCCAAGCAGGACGAAGATGGCAACGAGCGCGATGACCTGGGCGAAGAACGGGCCCATCGCCAGCGGGAACAGCAGGACGAGGGCGAGGACCAGGAGCCCGAGCGGCCCGACGACGAGTCGCCGCTGCCTCGGCGGCAGCGCATTCACGCGCTGGCGGGGCTTCGTCCGGCGAACGATCGCTGTGGTCCCGACGCTCACCACGAACACGATGGCGGCGCCGGCAGCGGTCAACCCCTCGGAGCCGAACATGAAGCGGGCGACGTCCCTCAGCGGCGTCACCAGCATCGGCGTCCGAAGTAGCCCGGCGAACAGGCCAAAGAACAGCAGCGACGAGAGACCGATCACGAGCGGCACGCGGATGGCCGAGGGCAGCCCGAGGATGACGGCGGCCAGAGCGCCTGTGATCGCGCCGGCGACGATCGGCACGATCGGCCCGGTCAGGACGATTCCGTCGGTCAACAACGCATAGAGGGTCGGCGAGGCGTTCAGGAACACGGATCGCAGGTCGATCGCCTCGCCCAGCAGCACGAGTCCCGTCAGGAACGCGCCGGTGATCGCGCCGACGATCGCCCCGACCACGACGGCTCGGAGCCAGGAAGCCTTGACCTGATCCATCCCAGCCAAGTAACTCGCCGCACCGAACGTGATCAGCAGTGCCGCCTGGCCGAGCTCGAGCACGTCGACGATGAGCGGCCGTTCTGCAAAGACCGGCACGATGCCGACCAGACACAGATAGATGGCCACGACGCCGGCGATGACGCTGATCTGCAGGACCCGGCGAAGGTTCCACGTGTCGGCCGCACCGGCTCCGGGCATGTCCGTCGGCTGGATGGCCACGGCGGTCACGCTCGACTCCTCGTAACGCGTTCACCCAGGATGCCCGATGGCCGGAACACGAGGACCAGGACCAGCATGGTGAATGCCACAGCGTCCTTGAGCTGGTTTGTCGCCGGCACGCCGAACCCGGACAGGAAGAGGGTCGGCCCGATGGCCTCGATCAGACCGAGGAAGAGGCCGCCCAACAGGGCCCCAGGGACGTTTCCGATCCCGCCAAGGACGGCAGCGGTGAATGCCTTGATGCCCGGGATCACGCCCATGAAGTAGGTCACCTGGATGAAGGCCAGGCCGTACAACACCCCCGCCGCGCCGGCCATCGCGGCGCCGATGACGAAGGTCATCACGATCGCGCGATTCGCGTCGATCCCCATGAGCGCCGCCGTCCCCTGGTCTTCCGACACGGCGCGGATCGACGTGCCGAGCTTGGAGCGCATCACGAACAGATACAGGACGGTCATCATGGCCAGCGAAGCCACGACGACGAGAACATCGACCCAGCGCATGCTGAGCAGGGGTATGGGCGCGTCTTGCTTCAAGAAGTCGGGCGTCGGGTACGCATAGAGCCCGGAACCGAAGAAGCCCCGGAATGAGTACTGCAGGAACAGGGAGGCGCCGATCGCACTGATGAGGGGGACCAACCTCGGCGCGTCGCGCAGCGGTCGGTAGGCGATCCGCTCCACGCCCACGGCCAGGAGGACCGAAACAGCCATGGCCGCAAGGATCGCGAGGCCGATGGCGAACAGACTGACCGCCACGCCTTGGGACAGCATGCCGGTCGATGCCAGCGCGACCAGCGCGAAGTAGCCACCGAATGACCCGGCCATGAAGATCTCGCCGTGGGCGAAGTTGATCATGCGCAGGATGCCGTAGACCATCGTGTAGCCAAGGGCGATCATCGCGTAGATCGAGCCCTGTGTCAGGCCGGCGCCCACGAGCTCCAACCAGTCGGCCGGAGTGTACGTGCCGGATAGCAGGGTCAGGACGGACCCGACCACGACGACCGCGATGATGACGGCCTTGAATGACCACATGAAGACGTCGATTGCGACGTCGGTCACTCGATCCAGTTTGCGTGCGTTCAACTGGCTGCCTCCGTCTGGTGACGGTTAGCGAGCAGGGACGAGCGGGTGGTGCCTGCTCGTCCCTGCGTATGGATCACCCTCTCGATCGAGGGGTGATCGGACCTACGGGAAGATCGGTGTCGCCGGCATCACGAGCGCGTCGACATCTGCCTGGGTGACCTCGTAGACCGCGATGACCGGGGCCCCGCAGTCGCCGGTGGCGCTGCAGCTGAGGGTGCCGGTCAGCCCGACGAAATCCTTGGTTGCGTAGATCGCGTCCCGGAGGGCGCCCTTGGGGACGGTCAGCGAACCGTCAGCGTTCTCGACGGCAACCTTGGCGAGCGCAGCGAACATCATGTTCGTCGCGTCGTATGCCTGGGCGTGGAACGCGCTCAGCGGGGTGCCGCCGAACTTGGCCGCTCGCTTCTCCAGGAAGCCTGCATAGTCACCTGTGAAGGCCGAGAAGTTCGGGCTCGTCTGGAGGTGACCGACGGCATCTGAACCAGCCGCCTTGAGGAAGTCGGGTGAGTAGTGGCCGTCGGCGCCCAGGGTCTTGACGTTCTCAAGCCCGGTCGTAGACGGGATCTGGGAGACCAGGAAGCCGCTTTCGGCGACGAACATCGGCATGTAGATGAGCTCAGGGCCCGCAGCCGACATCGTCTTGAGCGTCGTGCTCATGTCGGTCGTGCCCTTGGCGATAGCCTCCGAGGCGACGATCTCGCCGCCGAGCGTGGTGAACTCCGCCTCGAAGACGCCAACGAGGGCCTCGGCGTAGGCGCTGCCGTCGTGGATGGTCGCGGCCTTCCGGATACCCAGCTGGTTGTAGCTGTACTCGGCGGCCACCTTGCCCTGGAAGTTGTCGTTGTGCGCCGTTCGGAGATAGCCGGCGTAGGTCGCGTCGCGATCCGGTGCGGTCAGAGCCGGGCGGGTATTGGACGGCGAGATCGTCGTCAGGCCCGCTTCGGTGATGGCCTTGATGCCCCCGACGGCTTCGTCCGAGCAGGCCGAGCCGATGAGACCGACGAGCGTGCTGTCGGCGGCCAGCTTGGTCGCCGCGGTCGCGCCGCCTTCAGGCGTGCACAGGCCGTCTTCGGAAGTCAACAGGATGTCGTGGCCCATGAACTGGCCGAGGTCGTCGATGGCCACCTCGACGCCCTGCCTGGAATCCTCGCCCAGTGTCGAGTCGGGCCCGGACAGGACGCCCCAGTAGGCGACGTGGACCGGCTCGCCGGCCTGGATCTCGACGGTGCCGAGCGGATCGTCGACGGGGGCCCCTTCGCTGGGGGCTGCCGACGGCGCCTCTGCTGACGGCGCGGCCGCGCTCGGGGCGCTGGAAGCGCCACTGCTGCTGCACGCCGCGAACGCCAGGATGCTGACGGCCGCGAGTGCCCCTACCTTGTTAAGTTTCATCCGATCTCCTCCAATGTCGCCGGTGGGATCCAGCTGTCCCGCGCCGCCTGGGGACCTCATTCGGCCGCCCGGCGCCGTATCTCACCCCGGGCGTCGCTGAACATCTGACAGCGGCGGATTCGGAGTGGTCGGTGCGTGGCGGGTTGCGTCACGAGATCCGTGGCGGGCGGCCTACAGGTGGCCACCGAAGCGATGCCGTATATTACGCACGGGCGACTCGAATGCAATACCGGTCGGCCGCATCCTGACCTCGCGCCGAGCGCGGTCGCGAACGTCATCACGCTCGCTTTGGTCCGGATCGCGGGCCCCGGACGCCGGCAACCTGTCGGCTACCCCGGTCGAGGAGTATCGGTCGCCGCCCTGTGAGGACGAACCGTAGGCGTGGAATACCTGGTCCGAGCCGCCCGAGTCACCGACATCGATCGTCTCGTCGCCCTTGGCGATGCAGACCTTCGTGGTGACGATGACGCGAGCCCGCTCGATTCCGCGGATCTGCTCCGACAACTCGTCTACCTGCCGCAGGCAAGCATCTTCGTCGCCGAGGCCGAGCGACACGTGGTGGGCGGTGCGGTGCTGGCCCTCCGCCCATCCGTTCGGGCCGGCGGCTACATCGGCACGGTAGACCTGCTGGTGGTCGATCCCGGCCACGACGCGGACCGGGTGACGAGGGCCCTCCTGGAGGAAGTCATCCGCTCGGCCAGCAACAAGGGCTGCACGGTGGTCGAGGCGATCCCGCCCGACGACGCCGCCGCGGCCACCCGCTGGGCGGCCCAGGGCTTCGTCCCTGCCGGTCCGCGCATCCAACGAATCGTGGCCGCTGCCGGAAGGGCAGCGCGCCGCACATGATCATCACCCCGCCGAGCAGCGTGACCGCGCCGGCCGGGCGTCATCCCTGATCCATTAGGAGTCAATGTGGGCAAGAACGTCGCCGTCTTCGTGGACGTGGCGAACATCTTCTATGCGGCCAAGGCCGCCGGCGTGGACATCGATTACGTCACGCTCCTCAAGTCGGCCGGTGCCGGTCGCGACCTTGTGCGCGCCTACGCCTATACCGGGCTGGACCCGGACAACGAGAATCAGCGCAACTTCCATGACTTCCTGCGCCGTCACGGGTACAAGGTCGTCAGCAAGGACATCCGCAAGTACGGCGACGGCAAGGTCAAGGCGAACCTCGATATCGAGCTCGTCGTCGACATGATGAAGACGGCTCGGAACCTGGACATCGCGATCGTGGTTTCCGGCGACGGCGACTTCGCACCGGCCATCCGGGCGGTCCAGGAGATGGGCGTTCGGGTCGAGGTCATCAGCTTCCGTGGGAACACCAGTTCGGACCTCATCGAGGTCGCCGACCTGTTCACGGACATCACCCATCTGGCGCGCGTCGAGAAGGGCTCGCGATCGGGCCGACGGGTCGCCGATGACGACGCGGACCTGTCCATGACCGAGGTGCCGGACAAGCAGACCGAGGGCACCGGCGTGGGTCGCGGCCGTGGCGGCCGGGGCCGAGGCCGGGCACGGACGGGCGAGGCAGAGCCGGTAGCCACAGCGTCTCGCGGCCGTGGCCGCGGGCGTGCTGCGGCAGCGTCGGGCAACGGCGTGGAGCGTGGCAGCGAAGGCCTCAAGGCTCTTCCCGGTGAGCGCCTGTCAAAGGCCGGCGGGAGCCTGACGGAGGCTGACCTCGCCGCCGCCGAGGTGTTCACCCTCGATGATCTGGATGCCGGCGCGGAGGTCCTCGAAGCCGGGGTCGACGATAGTGCGGAAACGCGTCGCGACGAAGACGAGGTTGGCGATGGCCAGCGCCGTCGCCGCCGCCGTGGCGGACGTGGCCGGGGCCGGGGTCGCGGTCGGGACGAAGCCGGCACCGCCGCAGGACCCGACGAGCGTGACGAGCGCGACGAGCCGTCCCGGGATCTGGAGCCGGAGGAGGACGAGGAGGTCGCGGCCGCGCCGCGCGGTCCACGGACGACGCCGTTCGGATCGGTCTGGGATTCCCAGCTCGGCACGTCGACGACGTCGCCGACCGCCAACCTCGGGCCACTCAGCGACGAAGAGGATCTCGACGAGCCCGAGATCCCGGAATACCTGATCGCGGAGCAGCGCCGTGGCGCGGCCGGCGGTCGCGGTGGACAGGGTGCGCGCGGCGGACGTGGGCCGCGCGGCGGTCGCTCGGCGTACCAATCCGCGATGGAGCGCGAGCGCTATGGCCGTGGTGGCGGTGGCGGGATCAACCGCTATCCGGACGTGAGCGGTCGTACGGCCCAGGGCGGTCGGGATCAAGCCCCGCGCGAGGACCGTTCGTACAGCCGCGGTCGCGACGACCGGGCTCCCGAGCGCGACAGGACGCCGCGCACCTCGAGCGAGCCTTGGAGCGACGTCCCGCCGGAGCTGGAAGCGATGCTGCGTGCCCAGGTCTCGCAGAAGCCGGCTGCCGCGAAGACCGAGGCCGTCGAGGCCCCGACCGGTGGCGAGGCCGAGGCGGAGGCCCCGGCTCCCAAGCGCCGGTCCACCCGCAAGCCGGCTGCCGCGAAGGCCGAGGCCGTCG
>JAOUEG010000349.1 GCA_029858845.1 Chloroflexota bacterium
CTCGGTCGTCATCGCCAATCTTGGCGCCGATCTCATCTACGGCGTGCTCGATCCACGAGTGAGGACATGACGGCCGGCTCCACGACCATCGGCGATCTTCGCGGTACGAGGCTCCGGCTGCGGCTGCGCTCGATGCGTGACTTCGCGAGGCGGTTCTTCCGCCGGCCCGATGCCGTCTTCGGCACCCTGATCCTGCTCGTCTTCGCGACGCTGGCGCTCACGCCGCAGCTCTTCGTGGGTCCGCTCGAGACGGCCGTCACTGCGAGCGGCGGACGGCTCGAGGCGCCGTCGCCCCAACACATCTTCGGAACGGATGAGCTGGGCAAGGACATCCTCAACCTGACCGTCCACGGCACGCGGGTCTCGATGGTGATCGGCCTGCTGGCGACGCTGATCACGGTCGCCCTGGGCGCGCTGGTCGGCATCGTCTCGGGGTTCGTCGGCGGGACGACCGACACGGTGCTCATGCGCATCAGCGACTTCTTCCTCGTCCTCCCGACGTTCGTCCTGGCGCTCATCCTCGCGCCGATCCTCATCGAGCTCATCGGGGCCCAGACGGAGATCCTCGGGATGCGCGTGACGCTCATCGTCATCGTCGTGGTGATCGGCGTGACGAGCTGGGCATCGACTGCGCGGATCGTTCGAAGTCAGACGCTCTCGCTGCGCGAGCGCGCCTTCGTTGATCGCGCCCGGGTCATCGGTGCCGGCTCGGGTCTGATCATGCGGCGGCACATCCTGCCCAACGTCGTGAACCTCATCGTGGCCAACACCGTCCTCGTCTTCGCCGGCGCCGTGCTCACGGAGACGACGCTGTCGTTCATCGGTCTTGGAGACCCGTTCCAGCCGTCGTGGGGCCAGATCCTCAACTCGGCCCAGGGTGCCGGGGCCCCGGGCCTCGGGGCCTGGTGGTACATCGTTCCGCCCGCCGCCTCCATCGTCCTCGTGGTCCTCGCGTTCACGCTCGTCGGCGGCGCCCTGGACGATGTGCTCAATCCGAAGCTCCGGCTTCGGCGATGAGACCCTCCTGGGAGGACGAGCGCGTCGTGGAGCACGAGATCGGCCCGGTTCGGCCGCTGGAGGCGGGCGTCCATCCGGAGATCGACGCGGCGCAGGTCAAGCTGCGACAGCGACCGCTGCCCAGATTGGCCGACCCGGAGGCGCCCCTGCTGGAGGTCAAGGACCTGGCCGTCCACTTCAAGCTCGAGTCGGGATCGGTCAAGGCCGTCGACGGGGTGAGCTTCCGCCTGGACCACGGCGAGGCCCTCGGGATCGCCGGCGAATCCGGCTGCGGCAAGACCACCACCGCACTGTCGCTCGTCCGCCTCCTCCCACCCAACGCGCGGGTGCGGAGCGGGAGCATCGAGCTCTTCGGGATCGACCTCGTGCCGAAGTCGGAGCGAGCTCTGGCTCGCTACCGCTGGCGCGAGATCAGCATCGTCTTCCAGGGCGCGATGAACGCCCTGAACCCGGTCCACCGTGTTCGGGACCAGATCGCCGAGCCGGTCCGGTTGCGATTGGGCGAGTCGGAGAAGGCATCGCTCAAGCGAGCCGGCGATCTGCTCGAGCTCGTGGGGATCCCGCGGAAGCGTGGCAGTGCCTACCCTCATGAGCTGTCCGGTGGCATGCGCCAGCGGGCCATGATCGCCATGGCGCTCGCCTGCGATCCGGCCATCGTGATCGGCGATGAGCCGACGACGGCCCTGGATGTGATGGTCCAGGCGCAGATCCTCGAGCTCCTGGAGCGTCTCCGCTCGGAGCTCGGCCTCTCGCTCATCCTCATCACCCACGACCTGTCCGTGATCGCGGAGACGTGCGACAGGGCGATGATCATGTACGCCGGCCGGATCGCCGAAGAGGGCCCGGTGGGCCGTCTGTTCACGGCGCCGCGTCATCCGTATACGCAGAAGCTGCTGTCGTCGTTCCCGAATATCCGGACCGACCGACGGACGCTCGACGTGATCCCGGGAACGCCCCCCGACCTGCGGACGCCACCTCCCGGATGCAGGTTCGCGCCGCGCTGTCCGGCCGCGATGCCCGTCTGCAGCGAGGTGGTTCCTCCCGAGGTCCGCCTTTCCGACGGCGTGCGCGTCGCCTGCCATCTCTACCCGCCCGAGACGGCCGGCACCGACGCGACGGCCGTGGACATCACGGTGCCGACGATCGGCGGAGGGGTGTCGTCCTCCACCATCTCCAGCGCGGGGGCGACGACGTGACGGAGATCCTGCGCCTCGAGGCGCTCGAGGTCCACTTCCCGATCCGTGGTGGCCTGCTCGACGCTGTCCTGCGCCGATCGAAGGGAGTCGTTCGGGCCGTCGATGGGATCGACCTGACGGTCGAGCGTGGTGAGGTCCTCGGGCTGGTGGGGGAATCGGGCAGCGGCAAGACCACGACCGGTCGGGTCATCACCAAGTTGACGCACCAGACGGGCGGGCGCGTGGTGTTCGAGGACACGGACGTGTCCGACCTGTGGGGAACCGGGCGGCTCAAGGACTACCGCCGCCGCGTCCAGTTGATCTTCCAGGATCCGTACGAGACGCTCAATCCCAAGCAGACGATCCACGACTTCGTGATGGAACCGCTCGAGGTGAACGGGATCGGGAACACCCGCGCCGAGCGAGAGGCCAAGGTGATGGCCGCGCTCGATGCCGCGGGACTCCGCCCGGCCACGGATTTCGCCTTCCGCTACCCACACGAACTGTCCGGCGGCCAGCGGCAGCGCGTGGTCATCGCCGGGGCCCTGGTGATGGATCCGGAAGTGATCGTCGCGGACGAGCCGGTCTCCATGCTGGACGTCTCGATCCGGACGGAGTTGCTGCGGCTGATGCTC
>JAOUEG010000350.1 GCA_029858845.1 Chloroflexota bacterium
CGAAGCGTCTGGCTGGACGGGCGACCGGAGGTCATGGCCCAGCGGCTCCGACGATCCCCGAACGTGCGGCCCCTGATCGCGGGGCGTGATCCGATCGGGGCGATCCGTGACCTTGCCGCCCGGCGCGAACGGTTCTACGCGGGCGCGGACATCCGCGTCTCCGGGGTGACGGCCGTGGTCGGCGTGGTCGAAACCATCGAGCGCGAGCTGGCCGCCGCGGGTCCGGTCGGGACGACGCTGTTGCGGGCCGCCACCCCCATCGGACGGCTGACGATCGGCTCGGAGATGGCCCATGGCGGCGTGGACGAGGCGCTTCGGCGCCTCGACGCACGGCGAGCCATCCTGGTCACCGAACCCGGGGCATGGGGTGCTGCAGGCGAGGCCCTCGGGGGTGCGCTGACAGCCCGCGGATGGCCGATGGCCAGCGTGCTGCTCCCGGCGGGAGAGCCAGCCAAGCGGCTCGCCGTCGTCGAAACGGCGGCCAGCGAGCTGGCCCGGCTCCACCTGGAGCGCGACGAGCCGATCGTGGCGATCGGAGGCGGTGCTCTGGGCGACGCCGCGGGCTTCCTCGCCGCCACGTACCTTCGCGGCATCCCGATCGTCCACGTCCCGACGACGCTCGTGGCTCAGGTGGATTCGGCGATCGGCGGCAAGACCGCGGTGGACCTGCCCGAGGGCAAGAACCTGGTCGGGGCATTCCATCAGCCGAGCGCGATCATCATCGATGTGTCGTTGCTGCGATCGCTGCCCGACCGCCAGCGCCGGGCGGCGCTCGGTGAATCGGTCAAGATGGCCGTCCTGGGCGACGCGCGCCTGTTCGAGTTGCTGGAACGCGATGGCGACGCGATCGCCCGCGGAGACGGGACGATGTTCGAACGCGGCGTCGTTGCCGAGCTTGTCGAGCGCTGCGCGTGGGCCAAGGTGGAGGTGGTCATGGCCGACGAGCGCGAGCGAGGTGCGGTGGGCGGGCGGATCAGCCTCAACCTGGGACATTCGCTCGGCCACGCGGTGGAGGCCGCGGCCGGCTTCGGTGACCTGCTCCACGGCGAAGCGGTCGCGTATGGCCTCCGAGCGGCCTGCCGGATCGGCGTCGAGGTGGGGACCACACCGCCCGTTCTGGCGGCGCGGGTCGAGCGCCTGCTGGACGTCCTCGGGCTGGCCGTCGCTCCCCTGCCCTATCCACTTGACACGGTGCTGGGCCATCTCGCCACGGACAAGAAGCACGCGGGCGGCCGCTTGCGCTGGGTCCTGCCGACGGCGGCGGGGGTCGAGATCCGCGCCGACATCGGCGACGACGTCGTGCACCGTGCCGCCGCGTCGATCCTCACCGCCGGACGTGCTGCGTGACGCGGGTGCTGGTCCTCGAGGGACCCAACCTCAATCTCGTCGGGACCCGCGAACCGGAGATCTATGGCCACGAGACACTGGACGAGATCCACGCGGGGATCACGGCCCATGCCGGACAACTGGGCCTGCTGGTGGAGTTCTTCCAATCCAACCATGAGGGAGCCCTGATCGATCGGCTCCATCAGCGGGACTTCGACGTGGCCATCGTCAACGCCGGGGGCCTCACCCACACGAGCGTCGCCCTGCGTGACGCCCTGCTCGCGGTGCAGCGTCCGTTCGTCGAGGTCCACCTGTCCGATCCATCGACGCGCGAGCCATTCCGCCAGGTCAACTTCCTGCACGATATCGCGGTCGAGTCGATCGTCGGCCAGGGCCCCCGGGGCTACCACCTCGCGCTCGAGGGGATCGCCCAACGCCGCGGGGACGGCCATGCCTGAGCGCGGTACCGGGCGGCACCTCGCCGAGACTCCCGAGTTGCGCCGCCTGCGGCGTCGGATCGACGCGCTGGATCGCCGGATCGTCACGCTCCTGAACGAGCGCGCCACGCTGGCTCGCGAGGTCGGTGTCGCGAAAGAGGCCGCCGGGCGCCGGACGATCCGCGACCCGGAGCGTGAGCGAGAAGTGCTGCTGCGCGTCTCGATGGCGAACGAGGGGCCGCTACCCCAGGCTGACCTGCTCGCCCTCTACCGGCGCCTGGTCGCGGCGACTCGGGCGCTCGAGGCGCGCGACCGCGAACGACGCGAGCGCGACCACGACCGCGGCGAACGCTCCTGACATCGCGATGCTCCCGCGCGGGGCGCTGACGCGATTCGCTCCGGCGCCGACTGGCCTGCTGCACCTCGGCCACGTCGCCAACGCGATCTGGACCTGGGGTGTGGCCGCGGCTCTCGGCGGTCGGGTCCTGCTCCGGATCGAGGATCACGATCGACAGCGTTGTCGCCCGGAGTACGACAGGGCGTTGCTGGAGGACCTCGCCTGGCTCGGGTTCGCGGCGGACTTCGGACCCGTCCGCCAGAGCGATCGGGACGCCGAGGCGGCGTACGAGGAAGCGCTGGCCAGACTCGTCCGCGAGGCGTCCGTCTATGGGTGCGATTGCACGCGCTCCACCTTCGCCACATGGGCGGCGGAACGAGGGCGGCCGTGGTCCGGCCCTGGCTGCCCGGGTGGTTGCCGCGAGCGCGACCTGGATGGCCCGATCCTCCGGGTGGCCCTAGGGGGCGGAACGGAATCGTGGCTGGACGGGCTTGCCGGGCCGTGCCGGAGCGAAGTCGCCGCCACCGGTGATCCGGCGATCCGCGACCGTCACGGCAATCGGACGTACGGCTTCTGCGTCGTGGTCGATGACCTGCGCCATGGCGTGGATCTCATCGTCCGGGGTCGGGACCTTCTGCACGCAACGGCCGCCCAGCTGCGCCTGGCGAGCGCCCTGGGCCGCGAGTCACCGCCGACCTTCCTGCACCATCCG
>JAOUEG010000351.1 GCA_029858845.1 Chloroflexota bacterium
CAAGCCGCAGCAGAGCTGGGCGGTCGAGTCGAACATGGACGAGGCGGCACGAACGCTGGGTATCGACCCCGTCGAGCTTCGACGCCGCAACCTCGCCCGCCCCGGGGAGTCGTTCATCCCGGGCGACACCGCGGCCGACGGCGACTGGAGCCGGGCACTGGAGCGGGCCGCCGAGCTGATCGGGTGGGGGAGCGCTCCACCGCCGGGCCGCGGCCGCGGTCTGGCGGTCGGCCTCAAGTCCGGCCCCACCACCGGGCTCTCCCACGCGACCGTCCGGCTGCTCGCGGATGGCAGCGTGATCGTCAGCGCCGGGACCTCCGACATGGGCCAGGGGGCGCGAACCATCTTCGCCCAGATCGCAGCACAGGAGCTGGGCGCGCCGCTCGACTGGGTGGCCGTCGTCATGGGCGACACAGCGGTGGTGCCCTACGACCAGCAGACGTCGGCCAGTCGGTCCTCCGTGTTCATGGGCAGCGCGGTCCTGCTCGCCTGCCGCGAGATCCAGGCCCGCCTGCGAGCGATGGCGGCCCGCCTGGAGTCGGTCCCGGAGGAAGACGTCATCGTGGATCGCGGCGAGGTTCGCGTCGGAGGTCGGACGCTGCTGATCCGCGACGTCCTGGTCCGTGGCCTCGGTCGTCTGGGGGGCGAGCTGATCGGGATCGGTGAGATGCGCAAGGAGGCAGAGCCCGATCATCCGCTCGGCGGGACCGCCGCCTTCTACGAGTTCAACTGCACTGCCGTGGAGGTGGACGTGGACCGCGCCACCGGCGACGTCACGATCGTCCGTCACGTCACCGTGTCCGATGTCGGCAAGGCCCTCAATCCGCTCCAGGTGCGCGGTCAGGACGAGGGCGCTGCGGTGATGGGTCTCGGGCACACCCTGATGGAGCACCTCATCCACGACGATGCGGGCCGGATCCGGAATCTCGGGGCGATCGACTACCGGATCCCGACCAGCAAGGATCTGCCGCTCACGATGGAAAGCGACATGGTCGAGAACGAGGACGGGCCGGGGCCGTATGGCGCCAAGGGGATGAGTGAGGGTGCGCTCCTGTGCGTGGCTCCGGCCGTCGCGGCCGCCGTTCACGATGCGACCGGCGCGTCGATCCGGGACCTGCCGCTCACGCCGGAGCGAGTCTGGCGTGCGCTCCGCGATACGGACAGCTCGGCCGGGCCGCCTGATGCGGAGGGCGCCTCTTGAGGTTCACCCTCGGATTGGACGAGCCGCATGCAGCCACGCTGGCCGAGGCCCGGGCGCTGGTCGGCGGCAAGTCCGCGAACCTCGGGGTGATGTCGCGCGACCTTGGCCTCCCGGTCCCGCCCGGGTTCGCGATCACCACGGAAACCTGTCGTGCCTTCCGCGCCGGTGGCTGGCCGGCCGGGCTCGACGACGAGATTCGCCAGCGGATGGCGTCGACCGAGGCGGTCGTCGGTCGGCGCTTCGGCGACCCGTCCGACCCACTCCTGGTCAGCATCCGATCCGGGGCGCCGGTCTCGATGCCGGGGATGATGGACACGATCCTGAACCTGGGCCTGAACGACGTCACCGAAGCCGGACTGGCCGCGGCGGCAGGCAGCGCAACGTTCGCGCGCAGCTGTCGAGAGCGGTTCCTGGCGAACTTCCGACAGATCGTCGGCGTGCAGGACGTCCCGGGCGATCCGTGGATCCAGCTGCGCCAGGCCATCGAGGCGGTCTTCCGGTCGTGGGACAGCGAGCGGGCGCGGGCCTATCGCCGCCGGGAACGTATCCCGGACGACCTCGGCACCGGGGTGACCGTCCAGGCGATGGTCTTCGGCAATCGCGGCGAGATGTCGGCGACCGGCGTCCTGTTCACCCGCAACCCGGCCACCGGGGAGCGGGCCCTTTACGGCGACGTCATGTTCGACGCCCAGGGTGAGGACGTCGTCGCCGGGACGCACGAGACGCTCCCGGTCGCCGAGCTGGACGAGCGGATGCCCGCGGTGGCCGCCGAGCTGCGCGACGCCGCGTTGCGGCTCGAGCGCCACTACGCGGACCTGTGCGACATCGAGTTCACGATCGAGGCCGGCCGGCTCTGGCTGCTCCAGGTTCGCGTGGGGAAGCGCAGTCCGCAGGCCGCCCTGCGGCTCGCCGTCGAGATGGCCGAGGACGAGACCTTCCCGCTGTCGCGTGCTGCGGCCGTCGAGCGCGTGGCCCCGCTGCTTGCCCACCCGCCGACCGTCGCCAGCGCTCGCGACCGCTCGGTCGAACCGCTCGCGACCGGTCTGCCCGCATCGCCGGGGCTGGCCAGCGGCGAGATCTCGACGACACCGGATGCCGCCCTGGAGGCGGCGGAGGCCGGACGGACGGTCATCCTCGTCCGCGCCGACACCTCTCCGGACGACGTCCACGGGATGGCGAGGGCGGCCGGGATCCTCACATCGCGTGGGGGCCTGGCGAGCCATGCCGCGGTGGTCGCGCGCGGCTGGGGGATCCCCGCGGTCGTGGGCGCCGCCGGGATGGAGGTTGATGAGGGACGGATCGTCATCGGCGCACGGGTCCTGGGCGAGGGCGAGGTGATCACGATCGACGGTGCCACGGGCGAGGTCTTCGAAGGCACCATCCCGAGTGCCACCGAGGTCGTCCCCGAAGCGCGCACGCTGCTCGCGTGGGCCCGAGAGCTGGACATCCCGATCACTGAGGATCGTGAGCCCGCCGCGGCCGAATCGCCGGACGGCGATTCACAGGACGCCGACGCGGCTGTCGCCCCGGCTGAAGTCCGCCGCGCGGCGACGCCGGACGACTGCCTGCGGACGATCGCGGTCAAGGGCTT
>JAOUEG010000352.1 GCA_029858845.1 Chloroflexota bacterium
CGCCTTCCCCCAATCCCGAATGGACGAGCGCTACGCGTCCGCCGAGATCCGCGCGCAACCGGTCAACGATTGGGAGCGCCAGGGCGATCTCGGGAACGAGCACCAGTGCCGGTCGACCCGCGGCGAGGGACGCCGCGATCGCCTCGATGTAGATGGCGGTCTTCCCGCTGCCGGTGACGCCGTCGAGCAGCAACGGACGCGGGTCGCGCTCCCGGATGGCTCGGGTGATGTGCTCGACGGCCTCGACCTGCGGGCCAAGGAGACGCGACGTGGACGGTCGGCCACCCCGCGAGCCCGGCGGGCGCGAAGCCAGCGGCCGACGCGGTCGTTGCCGGACCTCGGTCTCGGCCAGGCCTCGACGAACGAGACCGGCCAGGCCGGCAGCTCCATGGCGATGCGCGAGGCCGGCGGCGGCGACACCCGACGGACCGGCGTCCGCCAACTCCGCAAGTGCTGCGCTCTGCCGCGGCCCGAGCGGGCGACCTGGGGGTCGGTTCCCGGCGTAAAGCGCCGCGGCGACGTCGCTGCCGCCGGGCGTGACCGTGATCCAGCGCTCGAAGCGTGGACCGGCGGTCGCGCCGAGGAGCGACCAGTCCAGCGTGATGAGGTCGACCTCCGCGAGCCGACGCAGCCGCCGAAGGAGGCCGGCTCGCCCTTCGGGCGCCGCCAGGTCCCGCACAGTCCGCGGCGCGGGCTCGAGCTGGTCGAGGAGATCGCGGTCCACCGCGTCGAGACCATCGGTAGAGCCTGCGACATCCTCCGTGGCCGGTGTCGGCGTGCGCTCGGCCACGAGCTCGAGCCGCTCCAGCATCCCGGGCGGAAGCATCGCCCGGATCACCAGTGCCGGCGGAGCGAGGTAGTGCCGGGCGATCCAGCGCGCGAGGGACAGCGACGCTCCCGGAAGGAGGGGCCCATCGGCCCGGACCCGGTCGACGATCGGCTTGGCGGTCACCCCGGGCGCCGTGCGGGCCGGGCCCAGGATCACGCCGAGAGCCTGGCGCCGCCCGAACTCCACGAGCACGGCCTCGCCATCCTCGAGATCCGCGAGCGTCTCCGGGACGGCGTACGTGAACGATCGTGCGCCGGCCGCTCCGGCTGCATCGACCGCGACCTCCACGAGGCGGCTCGTCCCGGATGCCTCGGAGCCCGGCCCGCGCGGTCCAGACTCGTTCCCGGGCGCCGGTCCCATGCCCACGTCCATCCGGGGGCGTTCGCTAGACCCGGACGCGCCGGTCCGCGTGCCGCCGCCGTTCGCTGGCGAGGATCTCCTCGATCCGCTCGGCCGTCCGAGCCACCTGGCCGGTCTCGTTGACGACGACGTGATCGTAGTCATGCTGGCGCGCCAGTTCGATCGCGGCGTTCCGCTGGCGGATCTCCAACTCGTCGGCCGACTCCGTCGCCCTGGCGCGCAATCGCGAGAACAACGTCTCGAGGGTCGGCGGGATGACGAAGATCAGCAGGGCCTCGGAAACCTGTTCCTTGACGACCTGGGCGCCCTGTACGTCGATCTTGAGGATCACGTCGCGGCCAGCGGCCAGCGCCGCGCGGACCTGATCGCGCGGGGATCCGTACCAGTTGCCGTGAACCTCGTTCGCCTCGAGGAAGCCGCGGGCCGCGCGCATCCGGAGGAACTCCTCCCGCGAAACGAAGTGGTAGTCCACGCCGTCGACCTCGCCGTCGCGCGGCGCCCGCGTCGTGACGGTCACGACGTAGTGACGCTTCTCCTTCGACCCGGACGATGCCTCTCGCCGTCGCATCTCGTCGATGATCGTGTCCTTGCCGACGCCTGACGGTCCGGAGATGATCGCGAGCAGCGCGCCCGGCGCCCCATCGATGACCGAGTCCGGACGACCAGGGTCGTCGGACACATGTACCGGTTCCGTCAGCTCCTGCGATCCCGACGGCGTCACGTCGTGGCGCATCGAGTCGAGCGGTCCGGTCATCGTCCGGCCTCCGCGAAACGCAGGCGGTCCAGGACCGATTCGAGATCGTCCGGCAGCGGTGCGGTCGCCCGGACGAGGGAGCCGTCCCCGGGAGCCGTCAGCTCCAGCCGCCACGCATGCAGGAAGAGCCGGTCCAGCCCATCGGGTCCCCGGCGTGATGTCCCGGTCCCGTAGACAGGATCGCCCGCCACGGGGTGGCCGATGGCGTCGAGATGGACCCGGATCTGGTGGGTCCGGCCGGTGACGAGATCGAGCTCGAGCAACGTCCACGCGGCGAACCGCTCGCGGACGCGGTATCCCGTCGTGGATGGACGACCGTCCGGGACCACCGCCATCCTGGTGCGGTGCTTCGGGTCGCGACCGATCGGCGCCTCGATCCTTCCGACCGCCGCGGCGACGCTGCCCGCCACGAGAGCCAGGTACGTCTTCCGAACCCGGCGAGCCTTGAGCTGGGCCATCAGCGATGCCTGCGCCGCGTCGTGCTTGGCGACCATCAACAGGCCGCTCGTATCACGATCCAGCCGATGGACGATCCCGGGTCGAGCGACGCCGGCGATGCCGCCGTATTCCGCTCCGCCGGCTCGCGCCAGCAACGCGTTGACGAGCGTGTCGCCATCGTGGTGGCCGGCCGATGGATGGACGACGAGCCCGGACGGCTTGTCCACGATCAGCAGGTCGTCGTCCTCATAGACGATCCGCAGCGCGATCTCCGGTGCCGGGGCCAGGTCGAGGGCAACCGGTTCCGGGACGTCGAGGATCACTTCCGTCCCAGGAACGACGATCGTGTTCGCGCGCAGGACCTCGCCGCCGGTCGTGAGGCGCCCGGCCGATATGAGCTTCTGGACG
>JAOUEG010000353.1 GCA_029858845.1 Chloroflexota bacterium
GATGTCCAGCGGATAGGGGTGGGCGACGGTGATCGCCGGGACGCCGCGGACCGCCGCGACCAGGGCCGCTTCGTAGCGCTGCTCCAGGTCCTCGATCGCGGGGTTGGATCGCTCCGGGAAGGCGAATCGGAAGCGCCGGTAGTGGGCCAGCAGTTCTGCGGTCTCGAACAGGAACGATGCGGTCGCCCTCCGGGCGAGATCGATCGGGTCCGCGACCCCCACGGCCATCTCGTCCGAGGCATGACTCATGACCAGGACGAGCCGGTCGAGGCCCCACCCGTCGGCGAGCGGCGGCGACCCGAGGAGTCGCTCGGTCGGGACCTGGACGGAAAGCTGGCCTTCGAGCAGGACCCCGAACCGCGTGGCCAGGCGTCCCGGGGCCGCGCGGCCCACGAGCGGCATGGAGCCGATCGCGCGGAGGACCCCGACGCCTCCGCGGGTCAGCGTCATCCGACGCCGGGCTCCGGCCGGGACGCGGCCGGCGAGCTCGGGCATCGCGCGAAGCTGCCAGTCCCAGACGCGCATCGGCTCCGGCAGCCCGTACATCCGGCGAGACTCCGGATCGAGGTAGATCCATTCGTCGCCGACGTAGCGGGATCCACGGGCCGTGAACGCGAGCAGGGTCTCGCTCTTGCCGCCCTTCGCCCAGCCCAGGATCAACACGCCGCGGCCCTCGTGGACGAAGGCGCCGGCGTGGATCGGCACCAGCCCGCGGCGCAGGGCGGTGAGATTGAGGACCGCGATGAGCTGCGGCACGGCGGGCAGTCCCCGCTCGGACACGATCTCGCACGGTCCGTCGCCGATCGCGTCCATCGGCATCGCCACGCGGACGCTGGCCTTGTGGCGACCGCGAAGGATCAGGTACGCATCGTCGGTGAAGCCGGCTTCCTGGTGCCCGAGGAATCGGACCGGGCCGGCCGGCTGGAGGCGATCGACGAAGCGGATCGAGAGGTCGGGCTCGCGGTCCAGGGTCGTCGGCGTCAACCCCAGCTGCCTGGTCACGACGGCGACCTCGGCCGGGCGGGCGTCCACGAGCCGGATGGCGACCCGGCCGTGGAGGTCGAACTCCGTCGTGCTCACGTCTGGATCCTGCGCATCGACGCAGCATAGCGACGATGGGCGGGCTGCCACCGGTCCCGACCGCCATGAGGCGCCCCGTCCGGCGCTACGATGCGGTCGTCGCAGGAGTCGCCGACCGCTCCATGTCCAGCGAGAACGCCACCGAGCAGCCTTCCCCGGGCCCTGTGCCGTCCGGGGACCCGACCCGTTCGCGTCGGGCGTATCTCATGGTCGTTTCGGCGGTGCTCCTGGTCGTCGCGATCGTGGCCGCCGGCCTGCTCTGGAGTTCGACCCAGGACCCGTTCACGCACGAGCCCGTCGTGTTGGGACCGCGAACGCCCGGGTACATCGCGTCCGCGGATGAACTGCGCCGCAGGTCCGCCCTCGCGGCCGACGGCGTGGAGCCGTACGTCGACGCGGCACGCGACGTCATCGCCTTCGCGGACGACGCTCTCGACGTGGCGCCGGATCCGCAGGAGCCGCTCGAGATCACCGGGACGGAGGGGCCCTTCGTGGACGACTCGGCCCGAGCTTACGGGCTGGCCCTCGCCTACGCGATCACCGGCGACGTGGCCTATGCGCAGCACGCTGCGCGGCACGTGATGGCATGGGTGGAGACCACCGCGACCACGCTCGGCACGTGCCCGGACAGCGGCGCCTGCCAGACCTCGCTGATCATCAGCCGCACCGCCCCGGGGTTCGTCTTCGCTGCCGACCTGGTGGCCGACGCGGGCGTGCTGGGGCCCGAGGACGAGCAGGCGTTCCGGTCGTGGCTGGAGACCGTCATCCTCCCGACGGCGTCCGAGCTGGAGAACAACTGGGGCGATGCCGGCACGTTCACCCGCGTGGTGCTGACCGACTACCTGGGGGACCGCGACGGCTTGCTGTTGGCCCTCGACCGCTGGCTGACCCAGCAGGACATGGTCGCGGCGGACGGCCACATCCCGGAGGAGACGCGCCGCGGTTCCGCGGGCATCACCTACACGCAGGAGTCGCTCCAGTACCGGGTGGCCGTTGCGGCGATCGCGGAGCGGTATGGCGTGGACCTGTGGAGCTACCGCGGCACGGGCGGAGCCACCCTGCGGGAGGCCATCGACTACCTCGCGGGCTATTGGTTCCGCCCAGAGGCCTGGCCGTGGGACCCGGACGCCGGCACCCCGTCCACGGGCCCCTTCTGGGAACTCGCCTACGCTCGCTTCCAGGTCCCCGGCTACGAGCCGATCATCCAGGACCGGCGGCCCTACGGGAAGCAGGGCCACTCCGCGCTGCGCTGGACGACCTTGACGAGCGGGATCCCGTTCGAGCCGGGTGTGTCCCAGCCCTGACCGTCGCGGGGCGACCCGGGATCCGATCCGACTCAGGCCCGCGCGAGTCGCCAGATCGTGCCGACGACCGCCGCCACGCTGAGCGCGATGGCAACCGCGATCCAGATCGCGCCCTCCCACTCGTCCGGGACGACGTCCATCTGCGGGACGACGACCAGGACGACTCCCACGATCCCCGGGATGACCCCCAGCAGGATCCGCGGCCAGCGGGCCATGGGATCTGCGAGGTGGCGCTGCCGGGCGGCGAGGATGGCCAGGATCCCGATGACCGATCCCGCGATGACGATGAGCGCGAGGGCCTGCACCGGGTGATTCTAGGGTTCGGCGGTATCGGGCGCCACCGCCTCCGGGAACCGACCCCGAGCCCGGCCGTCGTACACTCCGGCCCACGCCGGCCACCGCCG
>JAOUEG010000354.1 GCA_029858845.1 Chloroflexota bacterium
GGCGACCTGTCGGGCGCGCCCCGCGGCCCGCAAGGGCGAGCGGCGGGGTCACGGGCGCGGGTCACCGCCTGCCCGATCTTGCCGCCCTTCCCCCGCTGCTGGCGACGACGACGGCGTTCGTCGCACTGATGGAGCGGTGCGGCTCGGCAGCCGCGCCGGGACGTCTCGCACGGCACGTGGCGCTCGCGTCGATCCCGCATGGCGCGAAGTCCTATCTCGCCGCCGCGATCGCCCTTGGCGAACCCGTCGTCTGGATCGCTCGTGATGCCGAGGTCGGCGATCGAGTCGCGGAGGAATTGGGGGCGTGGCTCGGCGATCCGGAAGCGATCGCGGTGCTGGAGCCGCGGTCGGCGCTCGCGTATGAGCGGAGCGAGTTGATCGCCGATGAGACCGCTGCCCGGGTCGCTGCCCTGGCCGCCTGGCGAAGCGGCCGGGCGCGCGTGCTCGTGGCCGGCGTCCAGGCGATCCTCCAACGCACCATCGCCCCCGACGATCTGCCGTCCACCCCGCGCGAGGTCCGTGTCGGGGCCCGCGTCCATCAGGATGAGCTGCTCCGCGAACTCCTCGACCTCGGCTATGCGCCCGTCACCGAGGTCGCCGGGCGCGGCGAGTTCGCGCGTCGCGGCGGGATCGTGGACGTGTTCCCGCCGTCGATGGCCCTGCCGATCCGGATCGAGTTCTTCGGAGACGAGATCGATTCGCTGCGAGCATTCGACCCGACGGACCAGCGCACGACGGAGAAGGTGGATCGTGCGATTCTCCTGCCGGCGTCCGAGTTCCTCCTTCCCGTCGGCGGCGTGCCGGCGATCCGTGCCCTCCTCGGCCGTGCCGCGGACCGCATCGGTGATCGCCTCGCCGAAGACCTCGCGCGGTTCGCGGGCAACGAACAGGATCCTCTGCGCCCGGCCGTGACCAGTGCGTCGCGGGCCCTCGCGGTCGGCGATGCGGCCGAGGTCTGGGCTGCCCAGCTGGCGCCGGCCACAGGGATCGATCACGTCCCGCCGGAGGCGCTCCTGGTGCTCGACGAACCCGGCGACCTGTCGGAGGCGGGACGATTCCTATGGCGCCAGGCCGACGAGCGACGCGGCGAGCTCGTCGCCGCCGGTGAGTTGCCGGCCGGCTGGCCGTCGTCGTACCTCCCCGAGAAGGACTGGCGGCGTCGGCTCGCAGCTTCGCGCACCGTCGAGCTGACCTGGGAGTCCGAGCTTCCGGCCGACGGCACCCTGGCGCCACGATCCGCCCGCGACATCGGCGCATTCGGGTGGCGAGAGCCGGTGCTTCCTCCGGGCCGAGCAGGTCGCATCGCCGAGGCGGTGGAGGCGTGGCAGGAGTCGGGCGCACGCATCGTCTTGGCGTCCGATCAGGCGCCCCGCCTGGCAGAGCTGCTGGGCGAGGCGGACCATCCCGTCGCCGTGGTCGACCGCCTCGAGGCCGCCCCGCCGCCGGGCGCCGTTGCCCTCGTCGCCCGGAGCCTCAACGGTGGGTTCAGTGGTGGTCCGGATGGACTGACGTTCGTGACCGACCGGGAGTTGTTCGGGACGGTCCGGATCCGCCGCCCCAAGGCGCTGCGCCGCGTCGTGCCCCGCGACATCCTTGAGCGATTGACGCCCGGCGACCTGGTCGTGCACATCGACCACGGCGTCGCGAGGTACGAGCAGATGACTCGCCGCGGTGGGTCCGGTGACGAGCGCGATTACCTGGAGCTGTCGTTCGTCGCCGGCGACCGGATCTTCGTGCCGGTGGAGCAGATCGCCCGCGTGACCCGCTATGCCGGCGGCGAGCGTCCCCAGCTGTCCAAGCTGGGCGGGACCGAGTGGCTTCGGGCCAAGCAGCGAGTCCGGAGTGCGGTCGCGGACCTGGCCGACGAACTGCTGGCCCTGTATGCGGCGCGGTCCGGCGCCGAGGGCCACGCCTTCGCCTCGGACTCGCCATGGCAAGCCGAGCTGGAGGCATCGTTCCCGTACGAGGAAACGGTGGATCAGCTACGAGCCACCGCCGAAGTCAAGGCGGACATGGAACAGGTGCGGCCGATGGACCGGCTGGTCGTCGGCGACGTCGGCTATGGCAAGACGGAGGTGGCCCTGCGGGCCGCGTTCAAGGCGACCCAGGACGGCCTGCAGGTGGCGGTCCTGGTCCCGACGACCGTCCTGGCGGCCCAGCACCATGCCACGTTCAGCCAGCGATTCGCGGCCTTCCCGCTGGAGGTCCGCCTGCTGTCCCGATTCGTTCCGGCCAGGACGCAGGCGGCGACGATCGCCGGCCTCGCTGCCGGGACCGTGGACATGGTGGTCGGAACGCACCGGCTCCTGAGCAAGGACGTCCGCTTCAAGGACCTGGGTCTCGTCGTCGTGGATGAGGAGCAGCGGTTCGGTGTCGCCGCGAAGGAGCGGCTCAAGCGACTCCGGCAGGAGGTCGACGTCCTGACCCTGTCGGCGACGCCGATCCCGCGGACGCTGAACCTCGCGATGGCCGGGATCCGCGATCTGTCCGTCATCGAGACGCCGCCGGAGGATCGATTGCCGATCCAGACCCGCGTCGCCGAGGCGTCGGCCGGCCTGGTGCGGGATGCCATCCTGCGCGAGCTCGACCGCGGCGGCCAGGTGTTCTACGTCCACAACCGCGTGGAGACGATCGAGGCCCAGGCCGAACAGCTCCGCCGGCTCCTTCCAGACGCCCGGTTCGTGGTCGGACATGGGCAGATGCCGGAGGGAGCCCTCGAGAGGGTCATGATCGCCTTCGCCCAGGGCGAGGCGGATGTCCTCGTCTGCACGACGATCATCGAA
>JAOUEG010000355.1 GCA_029858845.1 Chloroflexota bacterium
TAGCGCCACCGGTCGTGATCGTCCTTCGCCAGGAAGTCGGCGATGGGTGCGGGTTCAATCGCTGCGGGTTGCAGGGGTCGGTACTGCGACAAGGTTGCGGCGAACAGCGAGGAGGCCACCGCCGTGGACGTGATGATCACTGCTGCGGCTGCGACGGCATATCGGCCCAGGTTCTCCGCGAGCCAGGCCCGGGCGCGGCCCGCCTCGAGGCTGGTCACGCAGGTGCCGATCAGCGGGAGCACGGCGATGGTGGCCCAGATCGTGAAGCGGTCGAGCGTGAGGATGTCGAAGGCACCGCCGAGCAGCAGGCGCGGTATCGGCGTGGTGCCACCGGTGCCGAGGACGAGCAACAGCGTGACGCTCGCGGCGAGCGGCCACATCCGGGACCACGAGGCCCGGACCAGGGCGACGGGAACGAGCAGCAGGACGCTCGCCCACGGTACGAGCCAGAAGACGAGCCCGGCGTTGGTGTCGTCGAGGAAGTCGCTGCGGCTGCCGTGGGGGATCGGCACCTGGGTGATGGGATCCGAGCTGGACCACAGCCAGTACGGAAGTACGACGACGACGAGGGTGCCCACCGTTGCGACACCGAGCACGGCGACACGCCAGGTCGCCGGTCCGACCCGTCGGATCCGACGTGCGAGCACGGGGCCGAGGACCGAGCGGTCGAGCCGTACGGCGTGGCCGTCGACCTCGTCGGGCAGCGCCGCACCCCAGCGATCGAGGAGGGCCCGGACCACGGTCGGCCCGGTGAAGAACACCGAGCCGAACAGGGTGGTGACGTGATGCGAGGCCGTGGTCGCGCCGACCAGTGCGATGGCTGCGAGGAGGTCCGCACGGTCGCCGTCGACGATCCACCGGCGGATCGACGGCTGGGCATTGAGCAGCAGGGCAAGGGAAACGGTGGTCGGCAGCTGTCCGAACACGTGCACGGCCTCGGCGACCGACGAGGAGGCGACGGTGAGCAGTGCGGCCCAGCCGGCCGACCGGTCGTCGGTCCAGCAGCGGGCGAACCGGTAGACCCCGACGACGAGGGCGACGAGGGCGGCGAGCTGCACAACGGCGAACCCCGTCTCCAGGCCGACGATTCTCGACGCGACGGCGATCGCCTGATGGCTTCCCGGGGGGTAGCTCGTGACGGTGAACCCCGTGTACCACCCCGGCTCCCATGTCGAGAACCAGTCCCTGACGTAGTGCTCGGCGAAGAAGATGTGGACGTAGGCGTCGTAGGTCCGTGCGGGGCTTCCGGCGAACAGCAGGCCCCCATGGGCGAGGAGCGCGCCGAGCACTGCGGCAGCGAGCCGCGGGTCGCGGCGCCAGGGGACGGAAACGGGGGGAACGGCCACGCCATCGAGGGTGGACGCCGGGCATCTGGCCCGACCGAAGGGTTCCTCAAGACTCGATCAAGAAGCCGGTACGGTCTCCGCTTCCCTCCCCGGGGCGGCCATCCTGCCGATGAGATGACCGGTATGGACGTCCATAGGCGCGACGGCACGACGAACGAGTACCCCATGGCGGATCGCCTGTTCGAGATGAGCTCCGACGGGATCTTTGTCGATCGTGACGGCATCATCGTCGCCGTCAATCCCGCCGGCGTGGAGCTGTACGGCTGTTCGTCGGCCGCGGATCTCATCGGTGTCGCGACCGTGGACCTCGTCCCACCGAGCCAGCGCGACTTCATCCGCCGGCGCGCGGTGCGCGCCGGGACCGGCCAGGAGGTCGACCACGTCGCGGTCGAGGAGATCCTGCGACCCGACGGCACACGGCGGACCGTCGAGGTGAGGACCGGCCCGATCGAGTGGGAGGGCGGGCCGGCGGTGCTCGCGATCCTGCGCGATGTGACCGCCGAGCACTCGGCCGCCGACGCGCTCGAGGCGCGGGTGCGGGCGAGCCGCCTCTACGGCACCGTGTCGCTGCGGCTGGCGACGGCGTCGGAGGAGACCCTCGACGACGCGATCACCGACACGTTGCGTGCCATCGGATCGGCCGAGGGCGTCGGTCGGGCCTATGCGATCGTCTTCACCGACGACGACCGCATCCGTTGCACCCACGAGTGGTGCGCCCCGGGAGTGGACCCGCAGATCGGCTATGTCCAGGATCTCCCGATGTCGGCGTTCCCGTGGAGCGTCGCGACGCTGCTCGACAACCGTGTGGTGCACGTGGTCGATCTCGATGCGCTGCCTCCCGAGGCCGAGCCCGAGCAGGCCTCGTTCGGGCTCTACGGGGTGAAGTCGGTGCTGCAGGTCCCGATGATCGTCGGCGACAGCGTCATCGGCCTGATCGGCTTCAACGCGCTCGGGCACCGCCTCGAGTGGGCCGAGGAGACCATCGCGTTCGTGCGCTCGGTCGCCGACGCCGTGGCCACGGCGTTGATCCGTCGGGCGTCGCAGCGCGAGGCGCGCACCGCGCGGGATCAGGCGCAGGCGGCGAACGACGCGAAGGATCTCTTCCTGTCCCGGATGAGCCACGAGCTGCGGACCCCGTTGAACGCCGTGCTCGGATTCACCGAGCTGTTGCTGCTCGACGATCGCAGCGACCGCGATCGGGTGGCGCTCGAGCGCATCCGCGCGAGCGGCGAGCACCTGCTGTCGCTCGTCGAGGACGTCCTCGACGTGAGCAGGATCGAGGCCGGTCGCCTGTCGATGACGGTCGAACCGCTTGCGGTCGCGCCGCTGGTGGACGACGCCATCGCCATCGTCACGCACGCGGCCGCCGGGCGGGAGGTCACCATCGACGTCCGCGATCACGACCTCGCCGGCATGGTGGTGCGGGGCGAT
>JAOUEG010000036.1 GCA_029858845.1 Chloroflexota bacterium
CGATGACCCAGAACACGGCGATCCAGGCGATCGGCCTGGAGAACCGACCCAGGCTCCAGACACGATGATCGAGCCACTCCTTGGTCGTGGCGCCCAGGTAGATGCAGATCCCGTATGCGGCGTACAGGAAGATGGTGCTGATGGCCGTGACGATGACGATGGCGGTCCCGCCGCCGGCGAGGAAGGCCACCATGGCCAGGAGGAATGCCCCGACGACCATCGCGATCAGCGAGTTCGCCGGCGTCCGGTAGCGGTGCGAGACCTTCTTCAGCCAGCCTGAAGCCGGCATCCCATCGTCACGTGAGAACGCATACAGCATCCGCCCGGCGGATGCGACGGACGACAGGCCGCAGAAACTCATGGCGATGGCGATCGCCCCGCCGAAGACGCCGCCCAGACCGTCGCCCAGGTTCTCGGTCAGGATGTAGTTGACCGCCGCGTTATCGCCGAAGTAGTACTGGCTGTACAGCGACGGGTCGTCCAACTGTCCGAACAGCGGCGACAGGTCGGGCAGGTGCAGGGTCAGTGCCAGCAGGAAGACGAAGCCGACGACTGCGCTGACCGCGACCGACAGGAAGATGCCCCAGGCGCTGCCGACCCGGGCGCCGACCGTCTCCTCGGCGACGTGGGCCGAAGCGTCATAGCCCGTGTAGGTCCAGTTCGCCAGCAACAGCGAGAAGAAGAAGGCGATGAACACCGGCGAGTAGCTGATCGCCGGTCCGAACAGGAACTGGATGATCGGGTTCTCGGACCCCGGCGGGAACGTGATGTCCCATGACCCCAGGGTGTCCTGTGGTTCGATGGCGAACAGGGTCAGGCCGGCATCCCTGGTCGTGTCCTGGGTTCCCAGGATGAACAGTGATCCGGCGATCAGGATGACGAAGGCGATGTGCCACCAGACGCTGACCTGGTTGAGGAAGGCGACGACGTTGATGCCGGCGATGTTCAGCACCAGTTGCACGGCCATCAGCACGGCCATCGTGAGCAGCTGCCCGGAGATGAGCAGCGTGTCGCCGATCTTGAGGATCTCGCTCGTGTTCGTGTAGGCCCCCCCGGTCAGGGGCGAGATGATCGTCTGGTTGAGGAAGAAGGCGGCCGCGAAGTTGATGCCGGCGACGATCGCGAACTGACCGATCAGGTTGAACCAGGCGGTCCACCATCCCCAGTTCTTGTTCTTCATCTTGCTGGCCCAGTAGTAGAGCCCGCCGGCTGTGGGGTAGGCCGACGCGATCTCGGCCATGGAGGCGGCGATGGTCAGGACGAAGACGGTGACCAGCGGCCAGCCGATGAGGACCGCGGCCGTGCCTGCCCAGGCCAGGCCGTAGTCGTACAGGATCACTGCGCCGGTCAGGATGCTGATGATGCTGAAGCTGATCGCGAAGTTGCTGAAGCCGCCCATCGAGCGGAACAGCTCCTGCGCGTAGCCAAGCTGGTGCAGGTCCTTGATGTCCTGCTTGATGACGTCGTCGCGAGATCGTTGCTGAGTCATCGATACCTCCCTCACTCGGCGGAGCCATCGACACAAGAGGGACGATGGTCGCCGAACGTCGGACCGGTCCCATCCGGGTCCGAGCGAGATCGCGGCTGCAGCCCGCCGTGGCGGGGCGCCGGGCGAGGAACGCTGGGGACGCGAGGACGTGGAGCGGCTGAGCCGCTACGGCGCCGTGGGCAACGGCGCGGGGTCGATCGCCAACCCTCCTTCCCGAGCGTCCTCGGACAGCTCAGGCACGACCGCTCCCCGACCAGTGTCGTTCGGGCCTGACACGATGGCGCCGACTATACGCGCCCGCTCGCCGGTGTAAAGGGCGATTTCCGTCAGTACAGCATCGTCGTCCCCGCGGGGAAGACGAACTCGAATGCCGCCGGCGGCAGGGGCGCATCCGGCGCCAGTTCGGTGACCTCCGCGTGGCGCGTCACCACGTCGCCGATCGTCTCGATCAGGCGAAGGATGACTCCGGTCGCCCGGTCCACGGCGAGGTCGATGCGGTGGTCCGGCCGGTCCCCGGCCATCTCGATCGTGCGCGGGTGGTCGCAGGAGAGGAGGATGGCCTCGCGGCCGTTGACCAGGTCCGTTCCGAGCACGGAGCAGCGACCGGTGGCAAGCACGTTCTGGCAGTAGCCGGCCGGATGCACGAATGTCTCCGGGAGCGTCTCGGCGGGCAGAGCCGTCACCGGCTGATATACCTGCGCCGTGCCCGGAAGATCGGGGTCGTCCAGTCCTCGCGGTCGGTTGCGTACGGGTCGCTGCGTGCCGAGCTTGTGGGCCGAGGCATACGTCCTGACAAGCTCTCCGTCGGAGATCCAGATCTCGTAGGGGCCACCGACTGCCTCTCCGGGTCGGGTCGTCGTCACCTTCGCCGCGCCAGGATGCCGGAGCATGACGGCGATCTCCGTCGCGTGGTCGCCCTGCGTCGTGGCGGCGCGCTCGAGGATCCGCATCCGCAGCGTGGCGAAGCGGAGTTCGGCGTCCCGCATGAAGTCGAACAGGTCCGGCGCGCTCGGAAGGCCCTCAGGCAGCGCGACGACCTCCACGCGCCGACGCCCGTCGACCGGGACGGGTAGAGCGGCGGCGCGGTCCCACAGGCGTGTCGAGGTCATCGCGGGCGATTGTAACGGCTCCGGTCGCGACATCCGCGGCCGACTGCACCGTATCGCCCGGACGCCCGGCCTCTGCGCCCGGACGCCCGGCCTCGGCCCGCGAGGGTCAGCCCAGTCCCGGCTCCGTCATCGCGGCCGGGTCCAGCAGCCGGTCCAGCTCCTCGGCGGCCATGCCGCGCTCCAGGGCGAGGTCGCGGATCGTGCGACCGGACTTGAACGCTTCCTTGGCCAGCTTCGCTGCCTCGTCGTAGCCGATGACCGGGGCAAGGGCCGTCGCCAGCATGAGGCCTTGCTCGACGAGGGCCGGACCCCGATCCGTCGCGATGAGGCCGTCCACGGTCCGCCGCGAGAAGTTGGCGGCAGCGGCCGCCAGCAGCTCGATCGATTCCAGCAGCGCTGCCGCCGTGACCGGAAGCATCACGTTGAGCTCCAGGAATGACCCGGTCTGGCCGAAGGCGACCGTCGCATCGTTCCCGAGCACCCGCGCGACCACCATCGTCAGCGACTCGACGATGACCGGGTTCACCTTGCCCGGCATGATGGATGAGCCGGGCTGCGTTTCCGGCAAGGCCAGCTCGGCCAGGCCGGCCCGCGGACCCATCCCCATCAGGCGGATGTCAGAGGCGATCTTCCACAGGCCCAGTGCCGTCGTCCGGACTGCGCCGTGGGCGGCGATCGCCACGTCCAGGGATGCCTGGGCGTGGAAGTGGTTCGGGGCTTCGCGGACCGGCAGGGTCAGCAGCTCGGTCAGGCCGGCGCACGCACGCGCGGCATAGGCCGGGTGGGCATTGATGCCCGTTCCCACGGCCGTCCCGCCGAGCGGCACGGTGAGGAGCTCGTCACGGGCGGCCTGGATGCGCCTGATGGCCTCCTCGACCTGGCCCGCGTAGCCGCGGAACTCCTGGCCGAGACGGATCGGCGTCGCGTCCTGCAGGTGCGTCCGACCCGTCTTGACCACCGGCCAGAACTCGTCAGCCTTGGCGGCGAGGGTCGTCTGCAGCTCCACGAGCGCCGGGATGAGGGCTTCCTCGAGTGCCATGGCCGCGCTGAGCTGGAGTGCCGTCGGGATCGCGTCGTTCGAGCTCTGGCACTTGTTGACGTGATCGTTGGGATGGACGGAGCGGTCGCCACCCAGGCGCGCGGCGGCGAGGTGCGCCACGACCTCGTTCATGTTCGTATTCGTCGAGGTCCCGGAACCGGTCTGGTAGATATCGATGGGGAACTGGTCGTCGTAGCGCCCGTCGGCGACCTCGGCGGCGGACACGGCGATGGCCGTCGCCACGTCCACGTCCAGCAGCCCAAGGTCGGCATTGGCCTCGGCGGCGGCCTGCTTGATCAGGGCCAGTGCCCGGATGAAGCGGCGCGGGAAGTGCTGCCCCGAGATCGGGAAGTTGAGGACGGCGCGTTGCGTGGAGGCGCCGTACAGGGCGCTGGCCGGGACGGCCATCTCGCCCATCGAATCGCGTTCGATACGCTTCTCGCGAACGGGGTCGGTCATGCGCAGATTGTAGGTCCGCGGGCGACCTCGGAGCGGCGCGTGCCGGATCGCACGAGCGCTCGTCCCCCGAGTCCTCCGGACCCGGACCCCTCCCGGGCGGTAGCATCCCGAGCCATGGCGACGATCGAGGCCAACGGACTGCGGATCGGCTACGACGTGGAGGGCGCCGGGCCGCCGCTCATCCTGCTCCACGGCGCGACGTCCAGTGGGGCTCGTGACTTCCGCGGGCAGCTGCCCAGGCTGCGAGAGGCCTTCCGCTGTTACCTGCCGGACGCCCGTGGCCACGGCCGGACACGCTGGGACGTGGCCGCCGGCGGCTTCCAGGCCGGCAGGCTGGTGGACGACCTGATCGCCTTTGCCGATGCGCTGGACCTCGCCTCGTTCCACCTGCTCGGGTTCTCCATGGGCGCCCTGACCGCCCTCGGGGCCGCCGTCCGAGCGCCCGAGCGACTGCGGACCCTCGTGATCGTGGGGATGTCGCTGGAGCGCGATCCGCGAGCCAGCGTAGCCCGGCGCCTGATGGATCCGATCCGGATCGATCGTGCCGATCCGGCCTGGGCCGCCGACCTCGCTCGGCGGCACGACCCGGTCCAGGGCGAAGGGGCCTGGCGGGCCCTGCTGTCCGCGATCGCCGCCGACGTCGCGGTGCAGCCGCTGCTCACGCCCAAGGAGGTCCGGAGGATCGACCCGCCGACGCTCGTGATCGTGGGGGATCATGATCCGTTCGTGCCGGTGGATCATGCCTGGCGCCTCGCCCGGTCGGTGCTCGATGGGCGTTTGCTGGTCGTCCCCGATTCCGGGCACGAGGCGCTGGCCGAACATCCGGACATCGCGACCGAGGCGCTCGGCGCGTTCTATCGATCAACGGAGGCGGTCGCTCGCCGGCGCGCCGCCAGCGGCCCCCAGGAGGTTGTCGGATGACTACGCTGCTCGCGCTGTTTCGCCGCCCCGAGGGTGGCGCTGCCGCCCTCGCCGAGTTCGAGCGACGCTATGCGACGGAACATATGCCGGCCGTCGCGCGAACGCCCGGGCTGCGAGAGACCCGCGTCTCGCGCGTGATCGAGGCGCTCGGGACGGAGACTGACCTTGCCATCGTTACGTCGATGCGTTTCGACGATCGCGCGGCACTCGATGCCGGACTGGCCTCGGACGCGATGCGCGCGGCCGGTCGGAGCCTGCGCGAGATCGCTCCCGGTTTGGCGACGCTGCTCGTCCTGGAGGACGCGTCGGACCTCGAAGCGTGACCGGCTCGCGCGGATCCAGCGCTCCGACCGGACCCTGGGCCGACCGGCCCCACGTCCCGGGGTACGGCATCCCGGAGAGCACCGACGGGATCCTGCCATGGTCGTGGGCCGTTGATCGACTCGAACGGGCGACGATCTACTGGCTGGCCACCAGCGGGGCGGATGGCGCCCCGCACCTGATGCCCATCTGGGGTGCCTGGGTGGATGGCCGCTGGTACGTCGAAGGTGGTCCGACTCGCTGGCAGCGGAACCTCAAGGCGAACCCGCAGGTCGCCATCCACGTGGAATCAGGGAGCGATGTCCTCATCGTCGAGGGACGAGCGCGCGAACTCGTGGCCCCGCCGGCTGACCTGGCCGATCGGATCCTGGCCGGTTTCGCAAAGTACCGGCCCGACTACGAGGCCAGCGCCGATCACTGGACGCAGGGTGGCCTGTGGGTGCTCGACCCGATCCGGGCGTTCGCCTGGACCTCCTTCCCGACCGACATGACGAGGTTCCGATTCCACCGCTGATCACGGCCTCCAGTCGGAGGTCGCCGACTTGGGCTCCAGGGGGAGCCGTGCGATAATCGAGCGCGCGTGACGGACCTGGTCACCTCGAACGGGCGAGGACCCCGGGGCAAGGAGCGGCCGGCGGACCCGGAGCGCGACCCACCAGAAGGATCAAGACCCCACATGACCGTCGAAACCTCCACCTGGGCGACCAAGAAGGGCCTCGCCCAGATGCTCAAGGGCGGCGTCATCATGGACGTCGTCACGCCCGAACAGGCCAAGATCGCCGAGGACGCCGGAGCGGTCGCCGTCATGGCGCTGGAGCGCGTTCCGGCGGACATCCGCATGGCCGGCGGCGTCGCCCGCATGTCGGATCCCGAGATGATCGTCGGGATCATGGACGCGGTGACGATCCCGGTCATGGCCAAGGCACGCATCGGCCATTTCGTCGAGGCGCAGGTCCTGGAGGCGCTCGGCGTCGACTACATCGACGAGTCCGAGGTGCTCACCCCGGCCGACGAGGCGAACCACATCGACAAGCACGCCTTCAAGGTCCCGTTCGTGTGCGGCTGCCGAAACCTCGGCGAGGCCCTTCGGCGCATCAATGAGGGGGCCGCCATGATGCGGACCAAGGGCGAGGCCGGGACCGGGAACATCGTCGAGGCGGTCCGCCAGCTGCGTGACGTGCTCGCCGAGATCCGCCGCCTTGAAGGGATGCGCGAGGACGAACTGTTCGTCGCCGCCAAGGAGCTCCAGGCGCCGTACGAGGTCGTCCGGGACGTGGCGGCCAACGGCAAGCTCCCGGTCGTCAACTTCGTTGCTGGCGGGATCAGCACGCCGTCGGACGCGGCGCTGGTCATGCAGCTCGGCGCGGAAGGCGTGTTCGTCGGATCCGGCATCTTCAAGAGCGAGGATCCGGCGCGCATGGCCAACGCCATCGTGCAGGCCACGACGTTCTTCGACGATCCCCGGAAGATCGCCGAGGTGAGCAAGGGCCTGGGCGCCCCGATGCGTGGGATCGCGCTGGAGGAGATCCCCGAGCAGGAGCGCCTCGCGGTCCGCGGCTGGTAGTCGGGACGGAACCGCCACGGCGACCACGGCCGGCCCACCCGTTCGACGCATGAGGATCGGCGTCCTCGCCCTCCAGGGGGCGTTTCGCGAGCACCTCGAGACCCTCGACGCCATCGGCGTCGAGGGCGCACGCGTCCGCGAGCCGGCCGATCTCGAGGGGGCCAGCGGGCTGATCCTCCCCGGCGGCGAGAGCACCACGATGCGCCAGCTCATCGACCGGTGGGGTCTCCATGAGCCGATCGTGCGACTGGCCGAGTCCGGGGCGCCGATCCTGGGGACCTGCGCCGGGATGATCGTGCTCGCGCGCGAGATCGCCGGCGACGAGCGTCCGATCCTGCCGCTGCTGGACGTGGCCGTCGCCCGCAACGCCTTCGGTCGTCAGCTCGAATCCTTCGAAGTCGAGCTGGCGGTCCCGGTCCTCGGCGACCGCCCGGTCCACGCCGTCTTCATCCGGGCGCCGGTCGTCGAGCGGATCGGGCCGGGGGTGGACGTCCTGGCGCGCCTGGACGACGGACGGATCGTGGCCGTCCGCGAGCGGAACATCATCGCCACCTCGTTCCATCCGGAGTTGGCCGGGGAAGCGCGATTCCACCGGCTGCTCGCGACGATGGCTTCGGAATTCGACGACCCGGGCGAAGGATCCGGGCGACGGCCTCACCCGACGCGTCGGGCCCGGGCCCGATGACCGCCACGCGCCCGGCGCGGCCGCCCGGAAAGGTCCGCGCCGCACGCCTGACCGATCTCGCCGCACTCGGCGAGCTTTCGAGGTTGTGCCAGTCCGACGATCCAGCGACCCGCTCCCTCGGCCTGCCGGTGAGCGGTCCGCCGATCGGCGTGTTCAGCCTGTTCCGCCTCCCGCTCGGTGCGTTCCGGCCGAACGACCTGATGTACGTCTTCGAACAGGAGGGCCGGATCGCCGGCCTGCTGCGAGTGGAGCGGGAGGCGTCGCGCGACGAGTGGACGGTCGTCGAGCTTGACGGTGTCGGCATGGGGGATGCCGGCGACATCCGCTACCGACTGATCCAGCAGCTCCTGCGCGAAGGCGCCAAGCGTGCAGCGGCCCGGTTCCACGTGGCCTGCGCCGATGCCGATGGGAACATCGAGCTGTTCATGCAGGCCGGATTCATCCGGTACGGCGAGGAGCGGATCCTGTTCCGCCCGGCGGGGACCGAGCTGCCGGCGCCGTGGTCCGATGCCCGGGCCGAGGAGGTCGGTATCCGGTCCGCCCAGCAGGTGGATGCCCTGGCGCTCCAGCGCCTGTACGAGGCCGTGACGCCCCAGCCGGTCGTCCGCCTGGAGGCGATCCGCCTCCCCGACTGGGAGCGGCAGGGGACCCACTGGCGCGTGCCGCGGTCCAGCCTGGCACCGATCCTTCGTTTCGCCGACGTCGAAGGCTACGTCCAGGCGACGGCAGGCGGCGGCAAGGACGGCACACAGCTCGATGCCTTCCTCCAGGTGGGCGTGGCGAAGGAATATCAGCCCCACTACATGAAGCTGATCGCCCGCCCGGAGGCGGACGTCTCGGACCTCATCGAGTACGGTCTCGGCATCATCGCCGCGCAGACGACGCGCGGCGGCGACCATCGGCTGGACCACGGCGTCATCGCTCCCGTGCGAACCTACGAGGCACCGATCGACCGACGATTCGAGGAGGCGGCCTTCGGGTACATCGCCACCGTGACGTTGCTGATGAAGGAAACGCTCGTTCGGGTCGCCGAGCCGGCACTCGTGCCGGCGGGCGTCCGCTAGCCAACACAACGATGGAGGTCAGCGTGCAAGATCGACGGCGCGAATCGATCGACGACCTCGACGCCCTGCTCACGTCGCTGCCGCCGGAGATCGTCGCCGCGGTCCACACGCTGCCCGACCGGGTCGCGCTGATCGAGGTCGTGATGGACCTGGGACGTCGCCCGGAGGCGCGCTTCCCGGATTCCGAAGTGGCGCTGCTCGATCGCGAGATCACGGACGCCGACATCGCCTTCGTCGTCGAGCACATCGGCTCGTTCGGGGACGACAACCGCGCGGGCATCGAGCGCACGCTGCACCGCATCAGCGCCATCCGCAACCGCAACGGCAAGATCGTCGGCCTGACCTGCCGGATCGGTCGTGCGGTCTACGGCACGATCGAGATCATCAACGACTTCGTGGAGACCGGGAAGTCGATCCTGATCATGGGTCGCCCAGGCATCGGCAAGACGACCATGCTGCGCGAGGCCGCCCGTGTCCTCGCCGACGATCTCGGCAAACGGGTCGTCGTGGTCGACACGTCCAACGAGATCGCCGGGGATGGGGACATCCCGCATCCGGCCATCGGCAAGGCTCGCCGGATGCAGGTCCGGACGCCATCGATGCAGCACGAGGTGATGATCGAGGCGGTCGAGAACCACATGCCGCAGGTCATCGTCATCGACGAGATCGGGACCGAGCTGGAGGCCGCCGCGGCCCGGACGATCGCCGAGCGCGGGGTCCAGCTGATCGGCACCGCGCACGGCAACAACCTGGACAACCTGATGCTCAATCCCACCCTGTCCGACCTGATCGGTGGGATCCAGAGCGTGACCCTCGGCGACGAGGAGGCGCGGCGCCGTCGCACCCAGAAGAGCGTCCTCGAGCGCAAGGCCCCGCCGACGTTCGACGTCATCGTGGAGATCCAGGACCGCGAGCGGGTCGCCGTCCACAGCGATGTCGCCGAGACCATCGATGCGTTGCTGCGCGGCGACGCCGTCGCACCTGAATCGCGCTGGCGCGACGAGGAAGGCGTCCATCGTTCGCAGGGCCGACCGCGCCCGTCGCCTCGCGAACAACTCGGCGCGGAGCGGTTCACCGGGCTCGTGGGAGGCGGCTCGCCGTGGCGGATGGAGCCCGGCTGGCGCGGCGACGGATCGTCGCGTACGGGCGGTGGCTACCGCGAGGCCGACCGCGGCGCCTTCCGTTCCGGGTATCGGCCGGGTGCCTCGGGAGGCTGGCGGCAGACGCGTGGTGGCTCTGGGCGCGAGAGCGCCCCGCGCGGCCCGGCCTCGGAGGGCGGAGCACCAGCGACGATGCCCGGCGAGCGGTTCGCCGGACGGCCCGGTGACGCCCCGTTCGTCGTGGGCGATATCGCAGATCGCGGTCCGCTGGAGCGGGGAGCCGCCCAGACGGCGCTCGAGACGAGGGCCCGTGAGGCGCGCGAGCTCGAGCGACAGAAGGCGTGGCGCGACCAGGCGGCCCGCGCACTCCGATCGTTCAAGGCGGAGGAGGGCACGGCGCCGGTCAACGCGGACGCCCTGGAGGCGGACGAGGAGGGCCTGGACCAGCTGCCGCTCGGGGCCGAGGAGGGGGCCCACGGCGAGACCGTCCTGGTCCCCGGCGGTTCTCCATTGCCGACCCTGCGCGTGCTGCCGCAGGGGATCAGCCGCAAGCGACTCGAACAGGCCGTCCGCGACCTCGGGCTGCCCGTGGTCATCGCCCGCGATGTCGATGAGGCGGACGTCGTGATGACCCTCAAGAACGAGTACAAGCAGAAGACGCCGATGCTCCGCGAGGCCGAGGAACGGGCGATGCCGATCTACGTCCTCAAGAGCAACACGATCCCCCAGATGCAGTCCAGCCTGACGTCCATCTTCTCGCTCGAGATCGACCCGCGCGAGGCCGCGATGCGCGAGACGGAGGACGCCATCGAGGCCGTGCTCTCGTCTTCGGAGGCGGTCGAGCTGTCGCCGCAGAACGCGTACATCCGGCGTCTTCAGCACCAGATGGCGGAGCGCGCGAATCTCGTCTCGCGCTCGCGCGGTCGGGAACCGTACCGACGGGTTCGGCTCTACCCGGACGCTGCCCGTAGCGGCTGGCGCTGAGCGGCACGTCGCCGACCACCTCGGACACCGACGGGCCGTACCTCGGTGGTGGTCCGGCGAGCTCGACGGGCGCACGGTAGGGTAGGCGCATGGCACAGCTCGAGGTCGACTTCATCGGGCACTCAGCCCTCGTGATCGAGCTGGACGGCATCCGCCTGCTCACCGATCCGGTGACGCGCGCCCGGGTCGGTCCGCTGCGCCGCGTCGAAGCTGTCCCTGATCGGCATCGACTGGCCGGCATGGACGCCGTCCTCATCTCGCACCTGCACTGGGATCACCTTGATGTCCCGTCGCTTCGGGACCTCGGTTCGCGCGTGCCGATGATCGTTCCGGCCGGATCCGGGGCCTGGGTGCGGTCGATCGGGTTCCGGCACGTCAGGGAGTTGACGGTCGGCTCGTCGCTCGACGTCGGCGGCGTGGAGATCCGGGCCGTGGAGGCGCTCCACTCCGGCTTCCGCCCGCCTCTTGGCCCAACGGCCCCGGCGCTCGGCTACGTGATTCGCGGTTCGCGGTCCGTCTACTTCGCCGGGGACACGGACCTGTTCGAGGGGATGGCCGACCTGGGTGGCCCGATC